>RFTR01000142.1 GCA_009923345.1 Betaproteobacteria bacterium | reverse complement strand
GCGCCCAGAACCAACAAGCAATGGCAACTGCGATAGTTGGGAGTTCATTGTAGGCAAAAAAGCCAAAACGCCAACCCAGCAATGGCCAAAAAAGGACACGTTGCAGATGCACCACATGAATTTATCCACAGTTTATCAACAATTTTGTTATGGTTTTTTGGACTAAGCTGTGGGTGAGCTGTGGAGCACCTGTGGAAGAACCTAAGTTATTCCACATCATGGATTTTAAATGGTTTGATATATTAAAAATAGGCAATAAATATATTTTTATATACTTATAAATAGCAATCAAGGGTTTTTGTGAGTGCTTACCAACTAACCATGTTATGGACAAAAATCAGAAATAATTTCTTTATCCACCCTGATTTTTTAGCAACAACCTCACATCCCAGTGTGGTTTAAGGCTTTAGCGGGCTGGTCGGATGACGACGTATTGCGCCCACTCACCGCGTCGGATCAGCAAACTCACAGGCTTAGCCCGATCAACCTTAGCCACCAGGGCTTCTAGCACCTGAACCGAGGGTGTTTCGGTATTGGCCAAAGCCAAAATCACATCACCTTCTTGGATGCCAGCGCGAGCGGCGGCCTCCGTCGAAGCGTCTACCCGGACACCGCCTTTGACTTTGAGTTCTTTCTTCTGGGCGTCTGTCAGGTCGCTGACCGTCAAGCCCAAGAACTTTGCAGCGCTGGAGGTTGCTGGCTTTTCAGCAGGCGCTGCAGCTTTTTTGACTGGGGCTTCAGGCTCGAACTCACCTACTGTGATTTGCTTATCGACCAAACTACCGCGACGCCAGACTTGGATGGTGCTTTTTGTGCCAGGTTTGGTATTGCCGACCATACGCGGCAAGTCAGAAGATTTCTCAATGGGCTTGCCATCAAATTTCAAGATGATGTCACCTGGCTCCAATCCGGCTTTTTCAGCAGGCGAGCCTTGCTCGACGCCGCGAACCAAAGCGCCTTGCGTTTTTGCAAGCCCTAAGGATTCGGCAACTTCTTTGCTCACTTGGTCAATTTGCACGCCAAGACGGCCGCGCTGAACACGCCCGGTGGTTCGAAGTTGCTCGCTCACACGAATGGCTTCGTCAATCGGAATAGCAAACGAGATACCCATGAATCCGCCAGAGCGCGAATAGATTTGGCTGTTGATACCAACTACTTCACCTCGCATATTAATCAACGGTCCGCCTGAGTTACCAGGATTGATCGCTACGTCAGTTTGGATGAAAGGCAAATAGTCGCCCGTATCGCGTTGCTTTGCACTCACGATGCCAGCGGTCACGGAGTTATCAAGTCCAAAAGGCGAGCCAATCGCCATGACCCATTCGCCGACTTTTAGGCGCGAAACATCGCCAATGCGCACCGCTGGTAATCCAGTGGCTTCTATTTTCACAACCGCCACATCGCTACGTTTGTCGGTGCCAACAATGCGGGCCTTGAATTCGCGCTTATCTGGCAGTGTTACCAAAACTTGGTCCGCGCCCTCCACCACATGGGCATTGGTCATCACAAAACCGTCGGCTGACAAGATAAAACCAGAACCAACGCCTCTGGGTTGTTCTTGTTCAGGTTGTGAACGGTTGGGTCGTTGCTGACGCGGCACGTTGGGTGCAGGCATGGGCACACCAAAGAAACGGCGAAACAACTCTTGCATTTCCTCATCGGGAGAGCCTGCTTGTGTGTCACGTGCTGCAACTTTTTCTAAGGTGCGGATATTGACAACAGAAGGGCCAACCTGTTCTACCAAATCGGTGAAGTCAGGCAATGCGCGAACCGACTGGGTTGTAGTTTGCGCTTGCACAAATGTGGGAAAACTACCCGCGCCCATAGCCAAAGTGAAGCAGCTCACAAGAACTACACGAGAAAAAGAATTATTCATAGTCATGTTCAGCATCCAAAATTTGTCATCAAAAACTACAAAGCCCCACCGATAGATGAGGCCGAGGGGGCGCTTTGCAAGACAGAGAAATTAAACGCGCTTGAAAAGCAGGGCGCCGTTGGTACCACCAAAGCCAAAGTTATTTTTCAAGGCTACGTCTATTTTCATATCGCGGGCCGTGTTCGCGCAATAGTCCAAATCGCACTCTGGGTCTTGATTGTGCAAGTTGATGGTGGGCGGAACTTTTTGATCGTGCAAAGCCATTACGGTAAATACGCTTTCAATGCCACCCGCACCTCCCAAGAGATGTCCGGTCATGGACTTGGTCGAACTGACCGTTAACTTCTTGGCGTTATCACCCAATGCAGCTTTGATGGCGTTGGTCTCGTTGATGTCACCCAATGGGGTTGATGTGCCATGGGCGTTGAGGTAATCCACTTGGTCTGCATTAACGCTGGCGTTACGCAAAGCATTGACCATCGCGCGGCGCGGGCCGTCCATGTTGGGAGCAGTCATATGCCCTGCGTCTGCACTCATGCCGTAACCCGCAAGTTCTGCGTAAATTTTGGCGCCGCGTTTTTTGGCGTGCTCATATTCTTCGAGCACCACCACGCCAGCACCTTCGCCTAAGACAAAGCCATCGCGGTCTTTGTCCCAAGGACGAGAAGCTGTTGTCGGGTCGTCATTACGGGTGGATAAGGCGCGCATCGAGGCAAAGCCACCAACACCCAAGGGCGAAATGCAACCTTCAGAGCCGCCAGCGATCATGACATCGGCATCGCCGTATTCAATGTGTCGTCCAGCTTCACCAATCGCATGTAAACCCGTGGTGCAGGCAGTAACAACCGCAAGATTGGGGCCTTTGAAACCAAAGCGCATCGACACATGGCCAGAGATCATGTTGATGATGGAAGCAGGAACGAAAAATGGAGAAATGCGTCGTGGGCCTTTGGCCAGCATTTCGTTGTGCATATTTTCAATCAGTGGCAAACCACCAATTCCTGAGCCGATCAAGACGCCAACGCGGGTGGACTCTTCTTCGCCCTGGGCATCGCCCGTGGGCAGACCCGCATCTTGCACCGCTTGCACTGCCGCGGCAATTCCGTAATGAATGAAACAGTCCATCGCTCTCGCATCTTTGGGCGAGATGTAGGAATCTATGTCGAAGTTTTTGACTTCGCCTGCGAAGTGGCAGTTCAAGCCCGAGGCGTCGAACCGTGTGATCGCCGCAATGCCGGACCTTCCTGCTAACAGATTGGCCCAAGCCTCAGCCACCGTGTTACCCACGGGGCTGATACAACCCAGACCGGTCACGACGACGCGACGACGGCTCATGCAAAATTTCCTGTGATTTAGGCTTTTTTGTGTGTCAACGCGTAATCAATCGCGTTTTGCACAGTGGTGATTTTTTCGGCGTCTTCGTCTGGAATTTCGATTCCAAATTCGTCTTCTAAGGCCATCACCAATTCCACAGTGTCCAAGGAGTCGGCACCCAGATCGGCCACAAAGGCTTTTTCACTGGTGACTTGTGACTCTTCCACGCCGAGTTGTTCAGCAATGATTTTTTTGACACGTGATTCAATATCGCTCATGAGTTCCCTCAAAGGGTTGTGAATAAGTCCGCTATTTTAACTGCGCGGACACTCAGTTTTTTAATACTTTTTTACAACAGTTTTTAGGCCATAAACATGCCGCCATTGATGTGCAATTCCTGCCCCGTCACATAGCCGGCTTTATTGCTCGCCAAAAATGCGACCGCATGGGCGACATCGGCAGGTTTTCCTAGATGACCCAATGGAATTTGCCCCAAAAGTGCCTTTTGCTGTTCTTCGGCCAAGGCGGCAGTCATGTCGGTTTCGATAAAACCAGGCGCCACACAGTTGACTGTGATGTTTCGACTGCCCAACTCGCGCGCCAACGCACGGGTCATGCCGGCCACGCCGGCTTTGGCAGCGGCATAGTTGGCTTGTCCAGCGTTGCCAGAAGCGCCAACCACACTGGTAATGCTGATGATGCGGCCATAACGCTGCTTCATCATGGGGCGCATGACGGCACGCGACAGACGGAAAACGGCTTTGAGATTGGTGTCAAGCACCGCGTCCCAGTCATCATCTTTCATCCGCATGGCCAAGGTGTCGCGGGTAATGCCAGCGTTGTTGACCAACACATGCAAGGCTTTGTGTTCGGTGGTAATTTGCTCGACCAAGGCGTCTACTGCCGCTGCGTCGTTCACGTTCAGATTCACGCCACGGCATTTCGCATGAGCAGACAAGGCGTTGGAAATTTTGGTAGCACCCTCGTCTGTGGTCGCAGTGCCAAAGACGACAAAACCCTGGTGCGCCAGTTCTAAAGCGATCGCCGCACCAATGCCACGCGAGGCGCCAGTGACTAGGGCAATGTGGGGGGAGGTTTCTTTCATTTTTAGACTTATGTATTTAAAGAGGGTTTACGTTTCGTACTAATTCTTTTCAGCAATTGTTTTAGCGCTGTTGACCGATTTGCCACTAGAGAAATCAGGCCAAAACCGTTTTCACTTCTGCCAGCGAGGCAGGGTCAAACAAAGGTAATCCGGTGAGTTCAGCATCAATGCGCTTGGTCAAGCCAGCAAGCACTTTGCCCGGGCCACACTCAACCAAGGCGTGCACGCCTCGGGCTTTGATAGCGGCGACGCATTCAACCCAACGCACGGGGCCGAAAGCTTGGCGGTACAAAGCCTCGCAGATTGCGTCGGCGTCTGTTTGCACAGCAACATCGATGTTGTTAACCACTGGAATAGTGGGAGTGGCGATGGGCGTGGCGGCAAGCTTTTCTTTCAAACGTTGAGCGGCAGGCAACATCAAACTGGAGTGAAAAGGTGCCGACACAGGCAAAGGCAAAGCGCGTTTTGCGCCTGCGGCTTTGAGCATTTCACAGGCTTTTTCGACCGCCGCTTTGCTACCCGCAATCACGGTTTGGGCAGGGTCGTTGAAGTTGACGGCTTCCACCACTTCGCCAGAACCGATAGCAAATGTGGCTTGCGCTTGGGCGCAACCAGTAATCACTTGTTGCGCATCCATTCCCAAAATAGCCGCCATCGCACCGGTGCCAACTGGCACGGCGTCTTGCATGGCTTGGGCACGAAAGCGCACCAAAGGCACCGCTTGCGCCAACGTCAAAGCGCCAGCAGCGACCAAGGCGGAATATTCACCCAAGGAGTGCCCTGCCACGACCGCAGGTTGCGCGCCACCTTCAAACAACCACACGCGATAAGCCGCGATGGCAGAAACCAACATCACGGGTTGCGTGTTGGTTGTCAAGCCGAGTGCTTCTTTGGGG
>RFTR01000141.1 GCA_009923345.1 Betaproteobacteria bacterium | reverse complement strand
CAGACCGAAATCAAAGAATTGCAAAAAGCGCACTTCAACATGCGCATGCAAAAAGCCACACAGCAATTGACCAACACGGCCCAAATGAAAGTGGCCCGTCGCAGCATCGCTCGTGCCAAAACCATTTTGGCCGAACAACAAGCCAAGGCGAAGGAGTGACCATGACAGAAGCTAAAAAATCACTCAAACGTACTTTGATTGGCAAGGTGGTCAGCGACAAACGAGCCAAAACCGTCACGGTGTTGGTCGAGCGTCGCGTCAAGCATGCGCTCTACGGCAAGATTGTTGCTAAATCGAGCAAATACCACGCACATGATGAAACCGGCGAGTTCCACTTGGGCGATGTGATTGAAATCACAGAAAGCAAGCCTATTTCTAAAACCAAAAACTGGGTTGCGACCCGTTTGGTTGAGAAAGCAGCTGCCATCTAAGTTTTTGTAGGCGTCGTCCTGCAAAGACCCAAAAAACGGCCCACAATGTGGGTCGTTTTGCTTTTCTAGCCCTTACTTTTAACCACCTCTTTTAGGAGCATCCCATGATCAAAGTCGGAGACACATTGCCACACACCACCCTGATGGAATATTCAGAGGTTGAGGGCGAAGGTTGCAGCATCGGCCCTAACGCTGTTGATGTTGCCAAAGCAAGTGCTGGCAAAACCATTGCAGTGTTTGGCTTACCTGGTGCATTCACACCTACTTGCTCTGCCAAACACGTTCCTGGCTATGTAGACCACGCCGCCGAGTTAAAAGCTGCAGGTGTAGATGAGATTTGGTGTGTCAGCGTGAACGACGCTTTCGTGATGGGCGCATGGGCGCGCGACCTGCACACAGCCGGCAAGGTTCGTATGTTGGGTGACGGCAGTGCCGACTTTGCAAAAGCAACTGGCCTGACACTTGACTTGACAGCACGCGGCATGGGCGTGCGTAGCAACCGCTATTCGATGTTGGTCAAAGATGGCAAAGTCGCCACCTTGAACGTAGAAGGCCCTGGAAAATTTGAAGTCAGCGATGCGCAAACTATGTTGACGCAAGCAGCTAACAAGTCACTGTAATCAGGGAACTGTTAACCCACTTAAGCACTTAGCTTAAAAAAAAGCCCGGTCAAGCCGGGCTTTTTTTATGACGCTGCGCTGAGCGACACAAGACGATACACCACATAAGCGCACGTAACAACAACAACAAGCGCAATGAGGCGTGTTTGCAAAGAGTCACGCGAAGCAGGTGTGGCGGGTGAGACTAACTTATCACCATCGATCATCGGGCGAATGAGGTTTTGTTTTTTCGCATGCAAGTAATAGAGCACTGCGGCAATGTGCACACCCACTAAAACCAAAATCAGAGGAAATCCGATGTCGGTGTGGTAGCGGGTTGCAAACTCGACCCAAGCGTTGGGCACAAGTGGTGACCAAGGCCCGCTGATGCTGATAGTGTCATCACTCATCAAGCCACTGAGGGCTTGTAACAAAAGCACTAGCAGGAAAACGAACACAGACATTGCACCCAGTGGGTTATGACCAACCGATGGCTTAGCATTTGGGTTGTTCAAGTTACGTAAATAGGAAAGCAAAGAGGAAGGGCCGGGGAAAAAAGTTGCAAATCGAGACCAATACCCGCCAAAAACGCCCCAAATGATGCGAAAAAACACCAAAGTCAACACGGCGTAGCCCAAGTAGAAGTGAACAACCATCGCAAAGTCGCCGTTTCCACCGGTAATAACTAAGCCCAGAACACAGAGCATGAGTAATACGTGGAAGAGGCGTGTGGGTAGATCCCAAACTCTGGTTTTGACTGTGTGGGCTTGTTGTGTCATGGCCTATTCGATTCAAAAAAACAGACGCCGCACAGAATGCATAAAATGAAAGTGTGCGAACCAAAACATCTATTTTCAACCCTTAAGGACTCTTTGCATGAAAAAACTTCTCTTATCCCTCGCGGTTATAGGCGCAACATTTATTGGGGCATCCGCACAAGCACAATTTGCAAAGCCTGAAGACGCAATCAAGTACCGAAAGTCAGCATTTACGCTCATGGCGGCCCACAATGGACGACTTGGCGCCATGGCACAAGGCCGCGTTCCTTTTGATGCAAAAACCGCCACTGAAAATGCAGAAATCGTGGCCGACATAGCCAAGCTACCTTGGGCCGCTTTTGTCGACGGAACAGACAGCGGAGACACCAAAGCCAAATCTGACATCTGGAAAGACAACGCCAAGTTCAAAGACTATGCCGGCAAGTTACAAGCTGAGTCCGTCAAATTAGTCGCTGCAGCAAAAAGCGGTAACCAAGATGCTTTTAAAACAGCATTTGGCGCAACCGCAGGCTCGTGCAAAACATGCCACGACGACTTCCGCGCTAAATAATGGAGTTTTTGCGTAGTTGCTGGATTTGTTTTTCTGTATAACCCAGCAACTCGCCCAACACCGCGTCCGTGTGCTGCCCAAGAAGCGGTGGAGCGACATCATTACGAACGGGCGTAGCACTTAGCTTCATTGGACTGGCCACCAAATTAACGGGCCCTGTACCAGGTCGATCCCATGCATGCACCATCGCACGCGATTGCACGTGCGGATCGACAAACACTTCGGCCAAATTATTGATAGCGCCACACGGCACTTTGGCGGCTTCTAGTGCGCGCAGCCAGTCTTGTTTGCTGCGTGTGCGCATCACTTCTTCAAGCATAGGCACCAACACTGCGCGGTTACGAACACGTTCAGAGTTTTTGGTAAACCGTGGGTCTTGCGAAAGCTCTGGCCTGCCTGCCACTGCACAAAACTTGGCGTATTGACTATCGTTGCCCACTGCCAATATCAAATGGTCTTTGCTGCCGTCTTGCGCGGGCGCTACTTCAAACACTTGGTAGGGAACAATGTTTTGGTGCGCATTGCCTGCGCGTCCAGGCACTTTGCCAGACACCAAATAATTCGCGCCTAAATTTGCCAGCATGGCGATTTGCGTGTCTAGCAAAGCCATATCGATATGTTGGCCTTGGCCCGTACTCTCCGCATGACGAAGCGCTGCCAAGATCGCAACCGATGCATACATGCCCGTAAATAAATCAGCAACGGCCACACCAACTTTTTGAGGACCGCCGCCAATATCGTCGCGTTCACCAGTGACGCTCATCAATCCACCGATACCTTGCACCGCATAGTCGTATCCAGCGCGATCGCGATACGGGCCTGTTTGGCCAAACCCCGTCACGCTGCAATACACCATGCGCGGGTTGATTTTGGAAAGCGAGGCGTAATCCAAGCCATAGCGGGCCATATCACCCACTTTGAAATTTTCAATAAACACATCGCTGACCAAAGCAAGTGCACGAATAATCTCCTGGCCTTGCTCTGAAGCAATATCGCAAGTAATAGAGCGCTTGTTGCGGTTGGTGCCCAAATAATAGGCGGCGTCTGCAGTGTCCTTACCAGCGGCATCCTTTAAAAATGGAGGTCCCCATCCGCGCGTGTCGTCGCCAAATGTGGGGCGCTCGACTTTGACAACATCTGCACCCAGATCAGCCAATGTTTGTGTGCACCAAGGACCCGCGAGTACACGGGATAAATCAAGTATGCGTATGCCATCTAATGCGTTCATCGCCAAATTGTCGTGCAAAAGCTGTCCGATAGAAGACAGCCACGCTTACATAGCGCGTCCAACACTGGTTGATAGGGATGCATTCGCAGAAACAAGTCGAGATAATGGTGCTTATGACTAACAAAGATCAGCCGCACGATTTGCTTTCGTTGCGCAATACGGTGTGGGTGTTTTTAGCATTTGCCGCAGCGTACTTTTTATCGGCGCTGTTGCGTGCAATCACTGCCACTTTGTCGCCTACTTTGAGCATGGAGTTTGGTCTACAGGCCCGCGATCTTGGGCTGTTGGCAGGGGGCTATTTCTTGGGCTTTTCAATGACCCAATTGCCATTGGGACATTGGTTAGACAAGCATGGACCAAAGAAAGTCGTTTTACGGTTCTTGGCAGTGGCGGTCATTGGATGCATAGCGTTCGCATTGGCGACAAGTTTTGCTGGCTTGTTGCTTTCGCGCATGTTGATCGGTGCTGGCGTCAGCGCATGTTTGATGGCGCCTTTGACGGGTTATCGCCGTTGGCTCACACCCGAGATTCAGCAGCGTGCGAATTCGTGGATGTTGATGACAGGTTCATTTGGCATGCTTGCCTCTACTTTGCCGGTGCAATGGCTATTGCCAACCATTGGTTGGCGTTGGATGTTTGGCATCCTTGCATTCCTGTTGCTCTTAGCGATGGGCCTGATGGTGATCAAAGTACCTGAGTGGCGTTTGATTCAAAAGCCCGATGCGCAAGACGCATCGGAAGTCAAGCCCAGCATTTTGGCGGGTTACGCGCAAGTCTGGCGAAATCCTTATTTCCAACGCATGACCCCGATCGGTTTTTTTAACTACGGCGGCCTGATTGCCATGCAGACCTTGTGGGCCGGCCCATGGATGGCCAAGGTAGCTGGCTACTCTTCGCTAGAAGCTGCGGGCGGTTTGTTTTGGATCAATGTCAGCATGCTATTTACCTTTTTGATGTGGGGGTTGATCACGCCCAAGCTCTACCTTTTGGGACTTAATGCAAATCGGCTCATCACTGCCATTACCCCTTTGAATTTGTTGATCCAGTGCTGGATCGTCTGGTCAGGACCCGATGCGGGTGCTTTGCACTGGGCACTGTTTTGTATCAGTGGCTCGGTGGTGTCGCTGGCGCAGCCTGCAGTAGGCGCGGCGTTTCCAGCCACCGAAGCAGGAAAAGGACTATCTGGCTACAACCTGGTGTTGTTCCTGGGCGTATTTTGTGTGCAGTGGGGATTTGGTTTGTTGGTGGATATGTTTCGAAACTTCGACTTTGAAGAGGTCGCGTCCTTCCAATCTGCCATGGCCGTTTTCTTGAGTTTGTGCCTAGTCTCATACCTACATTTCATTCGACACAAGACTGAGCGTTGATAATGCAGGCCTACGCGCCTAAATCATGAGCAATTCGATCTTCATCATCGCCCACGCACCGCTTGCCAATGCACTGCGTGATTGCGCTATGCATGTATATCCCGAGTGTGCCGATGAAGTCATTGCGCTAGATGTGCGACCCGATGACCCACCTGAAGAAACATTGCGCTTGGCTAACTTGGCTTTGCAAAATGTGTCGCAAGACGGATTGTTGGTGTTGACCGATATCTTTGGCGCAACACCTGCCAACGTGGCACAAAAAGTGG
>RFTR01000015.1 GCA_009923345.1 Betaproteobacteria bacterium | reverse complement strand
GTTTGGGGAGTGGTGACTTTTAGTCTAAGGCGCTGGAATTGAGTTCACTCCAGCCCCTTGACTGATGCTGCTGCCCGTGTAATATACGAGCAATAACTCGATGAAATTTGAGGGCAAAAAGTCACCCAGAGGCCCTCAGCGCGACAAGTAGTGGCGTAAAAAAGGAAAAAGCACGGCTTTTGATGCGGCTTTTTTAGGTGGCTCCTCAAGCTGTAACTCAATCACGTGCCGCCGGATTAACAGAAAGCCAGGCCCGTCAAAAACATATATAAATCAATGAGTTACGTGTAAAAATAGCCGCCGTGTAATATTTCGTGTAATTGACCAAAATTTGTAAATTACAAATTTTCCAGCCTTTTGGTCAAATTTGCCCTCACTGCTGCGATTTTGCACGCGAAAAGTTAGACGCTACAACCAGGGCTCGAACTCAAATCTGCAAAAGTTCGACTCCTGCGCTAGTGCTGGAATCATATAAAGGAAAAGTTCGACTTCCTTATTCGTAATGAACCTGCAGGCTTTATAGATCGACTTCCTTGCGCGTGCATGAAAATGAAATTGTTCAAATTGGTAATTTGAGAATATCCTCAATAATGACTGCCTCCATTGATTTGTATTCCCTGGCCCGTGATATGGCTGGATAAATCTGAGGCCAGATAAACCATCAAATTGGCAACCTCAGCGGGTTCGGCGTATCTTCCATCGGGAATAGAAGCTGTTCGTTGTGCGCGCAATTGTTCCGCCGACCCACTTGCTTGTGATGCTTCAATGTCTCGCAACATGTCTGTATCCACAGGTCCGGGGCAGACCGCATTCACTCGAATTCCTTTGCGTGCAACTTCCAATGCAGCTGTTTTGGTCAGTCCCATGACGGCGTGTTTGCTGGCGGTGTAAGGACCAAGTTTGCGCGTGGCCAAAAAGGATCCCAGAGATGCTGTGTTGACAACGGCGCCTCGTCCTTGTGCCAGCATGACGGGCAGCACATATTTCAAGCCTAAAAAAACGCCACGCACATTGATGTTCATGACTTTGTCAAACACGTCGACAGGGTAGTCAATCAATGAATGGATTTCGCCTTGCCAAGCAGCGTTGTTCATGAAGACATCTATCCGCCCCCATGTTTGCATGGCGGCATTGACATAGTGCTGAACTTGTTCGGGGTCACTGACATCGGCTTTCACAAACAGAGCTTGCTTGCCCGTACTCTCAATCTGCGCTTGTGTTTCGAGTCCGGCCTCTTCAGCCAGATCTACCAGTAACACCTTGGCACCAATGTCACTCAACGCCAATGCAACTGCGCGGCCGATGCCGCCGCCTGCGCCAGTGACTACAGCAACCTGACCAGAAAAATCAATCTTCATTGTCAACCCTTTAGTTCATTCCAAAAATGCCTGCGTGACGCTTTGAGTCTGGTTTAAGGGAAAACCCTTGGATGCAAAAATTCTTGCAGGTAGATAATCATACTCATCAGTAACTTTATCAGAGAATTCTTTTGACAACAAGCGCCGTCAACCCTCAATGGCCTTCGCTCAGCGAAAGACAGGCGTTGCTGCGTCAAAGATTTCCAGTCTGGCAAGCGCTCAGTTTGGATGGCTTGCTGGCGAAGAACGCGCGAGACTTTCCAGACCGGTCATTTGTCATCACTGACCGCCGCACATGGACCTATTCGCAAATGCATGCTTGGTCTGTGCAACTGGCCGCAGGATTGGTCAGTAAGGGTGTCAAGCCAGGTGACCATGTGGCTTTGCTGATGGCCAATTTCCCCGAGTTTGTGGCCGTGAAATTTGCCATTTCCATGGTGGGGGCAGTGGCCGTTCCAGTCAATTTTTTAAACAAGCGTGATGAGTTAGCTTATGTCCTCAAACAGTCTGACGCCGTCATGCTGATCACGATGGACAGTTTCCGAAACATGCCTTATTGGCGTTATCTGGATGAGCTTGTCCCGAATTGGCAAGTGCAGGGCGGTGGCGATGTGTTTCCCAAGTTAAAAAATGTGATCGTGTTTGCCGCCGGTGAAGACCACACAGACACATGGCATGGGGGTTGCACTTTGCTCAACGCACTTGGCGAAGGTTTGAACATGCAGCCTGTCGAGCACCCCGGTCCACAAACAACATGCGACATCATCTACACCTCTGGCACAACAGGTTTTCCAAAAGGTGTGATCCTCACGCACGACATGATGTTGCGCACCGCTTTTGGCAGTGCGTGGGCCCGTGGTTTTGAAGATGCGCGGCGTATTCTTTTCTCGTTACCGCTCTACCATGTCTACGGGTATGTCGAGGGTTTATTGGCCTGCATGTTTGTGGGTGGCGCCATCATTCCCCAAACCCGATTTGATGCCAAAGCCACGCTAGAGGCGATTGACACCTACCAAGCCACAGATATTTTGCTGATCCCTGCCATGACCTTGGCTTTGATTGATGTGCAAAAAATACATCCCTACCCAGTGTCCAGTTTGCGTTCGGTCTTGTCATCTGGCGGACGGGCGCCAGCCAGCATATGGCAGCAAATATTGGAATATTTGCATCCTCAGGAAATCACCACTGGTTACGGCATGACCGAGGTGACTGCCTCAAGCACGGTCACACAACCCACTGACAAGCAAGAGCGCTGGTTGCATACCAACGGACGTTTGCGTGATGTGGGGCCCGCTGGCTTTCCCGAGCTTGAAAATCGTTTGGTGATTTACCGAGTGGTCGATCCTGAAACAGGGCAAGTGCTTGCACGCGGACAAGTCGGTGAGTTGCAAGCCAAAGGACCCGGTGTGACAGCGGGTTATTACAACAAGCCTGAGGAGACATTGGCTGCATTCACCAGTGATGGGTGGTCTCAACGGTGCTTCAAGCCCATGTGGTGCCGGTGCCTGATGAGCGCATGGGTGAAATCGGTGTGGCATTCGTGGTGCTGCGTGATCAGACCTCGTGCGATCCGGCAGAGTTACAGACGCTGTGTGCCGAGCGATTGGCACGCTTCAAAGTACCCAAACATTTTTTGTTTATCAGTGCACAGGATGTGCCCGTGACGCCCTCAGGCCGCACGCGCAAGTTTTTACTCTCCCACATGGCCATGCAATCTTTAGGCATGTCTGCCCCTGCTTAAACACACACATTTTTTACAAAGGACTTTTCATGAACCCACCTTATCAAACTGCCCAAAGTCAGGGCTTGATCACCGTCGACACCCCGATTGGTTTTGAATTGGAAGGCGTAAAAAAAAAGGCGGCCATTCAACTCATGGGTTCGCGGCTGTGGGGCCGCTTCAATCCAAATCACTGGGACCCGGTGTATGCCCACCAAACAGGTTTGGCAGCTCCCATTCAAACCGGTGAAATGTCTTCTGCCTACATTTCCGAAATGTGTGTGAATTATTTTGGCGCCAACTTTTTCAAAAGTGCACGCTTTGTCTGCAAATATGTGGCCTCCACTTTGGCGAACGAAGTCATCACCACATACGGTGTGGTGAAAGAAAAAACACCTAAAGGCGCCGGTTTTCGTTTCAAGGTTGAATTTTGGGCATCCAACGAAGAAGGTCAAACCAAAACCATTGGCTGGACCGAAGTGGATGTCGGCGTTTAAATCCACTTGCCCCTAACTTCTCTCAATAAATTAAGGAATCCTATGGCGACAGAAATCCGCACCGACAGTTTGCGTCCTATGACCAATATCCAGATTCAACAAACGCGTGAATTTGTGAAAAGTTTGGATGAGGTGTGTCAAACCTATTGGGATATGGTCAATGTGGGAGATGTGCTGTCAAGAGAATTACACATCACCCCTGAGTTGGTGATTCTTTATGCTGATGCGGTGGAGGACTACAACCCATGGTATGAAGGTTGGCGCATGAACACCTGGTACATCCCGGGTGAGTCACCTTTTGGTGGCGCCATCGTGCCGCCGCTGTTGGTGTCACATTTTGTGTTGTCTGTGCAGTTTGATCACACCAAGCCGTTTGCGATTGGCTCTATCCATACCTACCATGACACTGAAATTTTTGAGCCGATTCCCGTCGGTGCCACGGTCCGCATCAGTGCCAAAGCCATTGACAAATTTATCAAGCGCGAACGCCGCTATGTGCGACACGAAGTCACGGTGGAGGATGTCGGATCTGGTGTTCTCTACATGCGTGAGACCCGTGATATTTTGTCGCTTTAAGGTAAACAGATGCAAACAGTAGATGTATTGGTGATTGGCGCAGGCTTTGCAGGATTGCGCGCGTTGTACAGATTCAGAGGTTTGGGTTACAAAGTGAAAGTGCTTGAAGCCAGTGAGGATGTTGGCGGTGTGTGGTATCACAACGGCTACCCCGGTGCGCGCTGTGACGTGGAAAGCTATGACTACTCTTACAGCTTCTCGCCTGAACTTGAGCAGGAGTGGCGCTGGAGCGAGCGCTACGCCACTCAGCCAGAAATTTTGCGCTATATCAACCATGTGGCTGAGCGTTTTGATTTGCGCCGCGACATTCAGTTCAATACCCGCATGACCAACGCCACTTACGATGAAGCTTCAGCGCGTTGGGTCATTGAAACCGAGGGTGGTGAAACTTTTGACACTCAATTTTTCATGATGTGCGTGGGCCAGTTGTCCACCCCTAAGTCGCCAAATTACCCTGGCTTGTCCGATTACAAAGGTGAAGTGATTCACAGCGGTAAGTGGCCTAAGCACGAAGTCACGTATGAGGGAAAAAGGGTGGCCATCATCGGTACCGGCTCCTCCGGCATGCAGATGACCCCTGTCATTGCCAAGTATGCCAAACACCTCACTGTTTTTCAGCGAACTCCCAACTACAGCATCCCCGCGGCCAATGCGCCAGTGACCGATGAAGAAGACGCGCAGGTCAAAGCCCATTACAGAGAACGCCGCGATCGCGCGTGGAATTCAGCCACCGGTTTAGGGTTCATGCCCAATAAAACATCTGCTTTGGACGTAACGCCCGAGGAGCGCGAGAAAGCTTATGAAGCTGCTTGGAACCGTTTGGGTTTCGGTTTTGCACTCACTTACTACGATATTTTGTTGAACAAACAAGCCAACGATACGGCGGCTGATTTCATACGCAGAAAGATCGCAAGTGTGGTGAATGACCCTGTGGTCCGAGAAAAATTACTCCCCAGGAACCATGCGTTTGCTGCACGGCGCCCATCGGTTGACAGTGGTTATTTCCAGGCATTCAACCGAGACAATGTGGAGTTGGCCGATCTTCTTGAGTCGCCTATTGTGGAATTCACGCATGAAGGTATTCGCACTAGCGCAAAAAATCATGTCTTCGACATGATCATTTTTGCAACAGGCTTTGATGTGTTCACCGGTTCTTTGTTTAAGCCAAACATCATTGGCAGAGGCGGTATCACTTTGAAACAAAAATGGTCGGATGGTCCAGTCACCCACTTGGGTGTGGGCGTTTCCGACTTTCCCAACATGTTCATTGTTGTCGGTCCCGGTAGCCCCTCATTGCTCAGCAATGTGATGGTGTCTACCGAAGAACAAATTGATTGGATGGCCGCGTTTGTCGAGCACATGAAAGCAAACAAGCAAGCAGTGTTTGAAGTGCAACATGATGCTGAAAAAGAATGGGGTCATCACATCAACGAACGCGTCAAAGAAACTTTGTACTTGAGTACCGACTCTTACTACAACGGAGCGGAAGTAAAAGGTAAACCACGCGTTTTCATGCCCTATTCAGGCGGCGTGCGTGGTTATCGCCGCATCTTGCACAAATGTGCAGCAGAGGGTTACACCGGTTTTAGCTTTGCTGCCAATGCGGCATGGCTTGAAAAAGTTTGACCATTGACAACCAACACATTGCCCCATCCTGAAGCCATGCGTGAAGCCATTTCTCAACTGAAACGCGAAAGAATTGTTGCCGCTGCTGTGGATTTGTTTTACAAACAGGGCTATAGCAAAACCACCTTGGATCAGGTGGCCAGTGAGCTGCAAGTGACCAAACCTGTCATCTATGCGCATTTCAATTCAAAGAACGATTTGTTGGCTGAAATTTGCTCACGTGCCATCACTTTGGCACATGAGTCTTTGAACCGGGTCATGGCGCAAGACACCTCGGTCACTGAGCGTTTGGAAACCGTGGTGAGTGATTTTTTGACGGCAGTATTGACCCACCAACCTCACGCCATGATTTACAGCCGCGAAGAAAAAGAGTTGGCGCAAGAAGACCGTGACGCTATCAATGCATTGCGCCGTGACTTCGATCACCGATTGATTGAGCTATTGAGCCAAGGTGTGACGGCAGGGGAGTTTCAAGCGGAAGATGTGCAGCTCACCGCTTTGGCCATTGGCGGCATTGTGGGCTGGGCACCCGTGTGGTTTCGTGCCAATGGTCGTTTGAGTTTGGATGAGGTGGTCTCCTATATGGTTTCTATGGTGTTGGCCATGGTTCGTGCCAAAAAATCCCGCAAGAGTAAAGGCCCGAAATGAACCAGCGCTTATCTCAAAACATGGCTGTGATTGGCGGCGGCACCATGGGCGTAGGTATTGCCTATGTGTTTGCTGTGGCTGGTTGGAAGGTGTACGTGGTTGAACCCGATGCACAGCGCACAACCCACATGAAGCAAGTCCTGCAATCCGCCGCTGAAGGAGGATTGAAGCGCGGGAAATTGACTCCCGCCCAAGCCAAACAAGCAACCGAAGGTGTAGGGCTATTGGCAGCTGCTCAAGACTTGCCTCGTTTTTTGGATCTGGTGATTGAATCCATTCCCGAGCGTTTGGATTTGAAGACTCAGGTGTTGTCTGAAGTAGCGCAACGGCAACCGCGATTAATTGCTTCCAATACCAGCGCGTTGTCCATCAGTGAACTGGCCAAGTCGGTTACCGAGCCTGGCCATTTTCTAGGCATGCATTTTTTCAACCCTGTGTGGTCACTGCCCATGGTTGAGTTGATTCGCGGCGACCAGACCAGCGAAGAGGCCTTGGCCATGGCCCGTGAGTTTGCCCAAAGCACGGGGAAAACCACCATCACCGTGCGCGATGTGCCAGGCTTTGCCACCAGCCGTCTAGACCTGATTGCTTCACTTGAAGCCATGCGGATGTTGGAAGACGGTGTGGCCAGCGCCGAAGACATCGACCATGCCTTGGTCACGGCTTATCGCCATCCCATGGGGCCGCTGAGACTGAGCGACATCGTGGGTTTGGATGTCCGATTGGACATTGCCCGACACCTCTGCCAAGCCTTGGGACCGCGCTATGCACCACCCCGCATCTTGGAAGAGATGGTGGCCAAAGGGCACCTAGGCCAAAAAACAGGACAAGGCTTTTTTGCATGGCCGCAACCCCATTGATTTTTTTGTAAAGCATCCCCCTATGTCAAATATTTTTGGTTCTACTTTGGTTGATACAGCAGATCACCACCCGATGTTGCGCGACAGCGTTGCCAAGTTGGTGGGCAGTTTTGGCCGCTCTTATTTTCAAGACGTGGTCAAACGCCATGCCAAACCTGTCGAGCTGTGGAATGCCATGGGAGAGGCTGGTTTTCTAGGTGTTCACATCACTGAAGAGTACGGCGGTGGGGGCAGTGGGTTGGCTGACTACAACGTCATCGTCGAAGAGGCCGCTGCGCAGGGTTGTCCCATGTTGTCACTGGTCATTGGCTCTATTTGTGCGCCCATTATTCAAATGCATTGCAGTGAGGCTTTAAAAAAGGAATGGTTACCAGGCTTGGCCTCAGGCAAGAAACGCATGTCGTTTGCCATTACCGAACCTAATGCAGGCACGAATACCCACAAGGTCACCACCACTGCACGAAAAAACGGCGATGGTTGGTTACTCAACGGGACCAAATACTGGACCTCGGGTGTCGATGAAGCGGATGCCATCATGGTGGTGTGTCGAAGCGATTTGGTTGATGCACAAGGTCGTCACCAGTTGTCATTGTTCATCATTCCCGCGAATGCGCCCGGTATCACCCGCACCCCTATTGAAACTGCGTTGCATGTGCCTGAAACCTCATTCACCATGTTTTTTGACAATGTGCAACTCGGCCCAGAATGCTTGGTGGGTCAAGAAGGGCAGGGCTTGCGCCATGTCTTTGCTGGCTTGAACCCTGAACGTGTGTGTGCTGCAGCCATCAACAATGGCATTTCGCGTTTCGCCATAGAGAAGGGTTCTCAACAAGCCAAAGATCGCTCTGTATGGAGTGTGCCCATCGGCGCACACCAAGGCATTGCTCATCCTCTGGCCAAGGCCTATATCGCGGTGCAACAAGCGCGTTTGATGACGGCGCGGGCTGCAGCCTTGTCAGACGCAGGTTCGCCCGACGCGGGTGAGGTCGCCAACATGGCCAAGTTCGCGGCCGCAGATGCATCCTTAGAGGCCTTGGACCAAGCGATTCAAATTCATGGCGGCAATGGATTGGCCATTGAATATGGCTTAGCTGATTTGTGGTTCATCGCGCGCTTGCACAAAACCGCTCCGGTGAGTCGTGAAATGATCTTGAACTTCATTTCAACCCACAGCCTGGGTTTGCCCAAAAGCTATTGATCCACCACATGACTCTAAGCTACGCCCACATTCTTCGTCAGCTTGCCAAAGAGCGGCCGGATGCGCCGGCTTTGACATTTTCCGGAGAAACATGGACTTTTGCGCAATTGAACGCACGCAGCTCACAAACCGCATGCGCTTTACAAGCAGCTGGTGTGGAAGTCGGAGACAGGGTGGCCTTGCTCACCAAAAACTGTGCAGAATGTTTCGAGCTCATGTTTGCTTGCAACAAAATTGGCGCGATTTTGACGGGCTTGAACTGGCGCTTGTCACCCGCTGAAATTCAAAGCATTGTTGCTGATGCCATGCCGAGAGTCATCATCACTTCACCAGAAGAAGCGCACTTGTTGACACCAGCCGTACAGCAGCAAGTGGGTGTGCGCCAATTGATCACACTGGGCGAGCGTTACCAACAGTGGCGCTTGTCAGCTGATGACACCGACCCTGGCCATGAGGGTGCGCCTGATGAAGTCGCTTTGTTGCTGTACACCTCTGGCACCACAGGCTTACCCAAAGGTGTGATGTTGACCAATCAAGGCATGTCGTACACGCCACGGTTGGGGGCGTTATGGGGCATGGGATCTGACTCAGTCAACTTGGTGGCCATGCCCATGTTTCATATCGGTGGTTGTGGCTATGGCACCAGCGCCATGACCGTCGGTGGTCACACGGTACTGATGCGCGAAGTCAACATCGCGCACATCATTCAATTGATTTCGCAATACCGTGTGACACACACTTTCTTGGTTCCCACTGTGGTGCAGGCGTTGTTGGAAGTGCCAAACATTGAACTAGCCGATTTATCCAGCCTTAAGTGGTTGATGTATGGCGCTGCGCCGATGGGTGACGTGTTGTTGCGTCGTGCCATGGACACACTTCGCTGCGAATTCATTCAAGCCTACGGCATGACAGAAACTTCGGGAACCGTGGTGCAACTGCCACCTGCAGACCATGTGCCTGAAGGACCGCGTGCCAAATTGCTCAAATCGGTAGGACGTGCAATCGATTGGGTGCAATTGCGTGTGGTTGACCCCGCCAATCAACAAGATGTACCCACGGGAGAAGTGGGTGAGATTTGGATTCAATCCGAGATGCTGATGAGCGGATACTGGCGCAAGCCTTCGGAAACCGCTGAAACTATGCAACCAGGCGGTTGGTTACGCACAGGCGACGCAGCCTATCTGGATGCTGAAGGTTATATTTATTTGTTCGATCGTTACAAAGATTTGATCATTTCAGGCGGTGAAAATATTTACCCTGCCGAAATAGAAAACGTGCTCAACGGGCATGCTGCTGTTTTGCAAGTGGCAGTCATTGGCGTAGCTCATGAAAAGTGGGGTGAAACGCCACGCGCTGTGGTGGTGTTGCGTCCTGAGACGAATGCCAGTGAAGCCGAGCTTGTGGCTTATACGCGTGAACGGTTAGCGCACTACAAATGTCCCACCTCTGTGGTTTTTGCAGATGCCTTGCCGCGCAATGCGTCTGGAAAATTACTTAAGCGCGAATTGCGTCTGTCCCATGGAGCGCAATTCACATGAGCCAGGCACCAATACCAGATCAAACCCCGGTTCAGTTATTGCGCCGTTGGGTGGTGGACTATTTCAACAGCCACGACCGTTCGGTGGCTCATGAATTCATCCTGCCCACCTACGCCTTGGAAATTGGTGACCATGTATTTGCAGGACGCGACGAGCAATGGTTGCCAGCCGTAGACCAACAAATGCAAGCCTTTCCAGGCATGGGCATGACAGTCCATCAGGTGGTCAGTGCACAGGATCGCGTTGCGGTGTACTTCAGTGAGCACGGTGCTACCAAGGGCCGCATGGCGGTGTGGTCGGGTGTGGGAATTTACCGCAGCAACGGACAGCATCTCACGGGATGCATTGCTCAAGAAGATTACATGACGCGACAACGTCAACTCAAAAGCGGCATTTGCGATGCAGTTGAAGCACCTGCTGTCAGTCCTTGGGACACGCTGCCTTTGGGGCCAAACCCTGCAGCCGAAGCCGTGGTGCGTCACTGGCTCACTCGGTCTTGGCCTCAAACCCATCAGTCCATCCGAAGCGACGATGAACACATCACAGGTATGCCACTTCATTTCAAGGTGCAGTCTGTCGAGTTAACAGAATTGTTTTCTTCCGGTGACGATGTGGCATTTCATGCGCGTCAAACAGGTCAGTACCTTGGCGGATTCGCTGGCATCGAAGCCTCAAATAAAAGTTGGTTGCTCAATGTCAATGGCATCTTGCGGGTGCAAGACGCACAGGTGACTTCGGGGCGCATCATCCGCGATCGCGGCGGCTTGAAAACACGTTTGCAACAGGATGTGAAACCATGAGGAAGACCGTCAAGCTTGAAAGAGATGGGCATGTGTTGGTCATCACCATTTGTCGCCCTGAGGTGCGTAATGCCATCGACCGCGCTACCTCCGAGGCCATCGCGCATGCGATGGATGAACTCGACAGCGATAAGCAATTGACAGTGGGCATCCTCACAGGTGCCGGTGCGCATTTTTGTTCTGGGATGGATTTAAAGGCTTTTTTGCGTGGTGAGCGGGTGGAACTCCCCGGCCGTGGTTTGGCCGGCATCATCGAGACACCACCGCGCAAACCCGTCATCGCCGCCGTCGAAGGGTATGCATTGGCGGGTGGTTTTGAAATAGCGTTGGCATGTGACTTGTTGGTGGCTGCCGAGAATGCACAGTTCGGTTTGCCCGAAGTCAAACGCGGATTGATGGCTGGATCCGGTGGTTTGATGCGTTTGCCCGAGCGAATTCCCCGTCAAATCGCCATGCAGTATGCACTCACCGGAGACATGATGTCTGCGGTTGAGGCGCGGCAATGGGGTTTGGTCAATCAACTGACCGCGCCGGGTGAAGCCTTGGCTGCGGCCAAAGCAATGGCGCACCAAATCGCGGCCAATGCACCACTTTCTGTGCAAATCAGCAAACAAGTAGTGGCTGAAGCTTTTCATTGGCCTGTGCATGAACGTTGGCACCGCCAAAACGCTTTGCTTGAAACCATTATTCATTCCAAAGATGCGCATGAAGGCGCTTTGGCCTTCAGTGAAAAACGCCCACCGGTGTGGACAGGCGAATGATGAAATCAATACACACCAACGCAGAATCACAATCAATTTCAGGAGACAACATGACTGATCACAACCGTAAACCCTCACGTCAATACCGCCCGTTCAGCATCCTGTTGATCGCTGCTTTTTGCAGCCTCAGTGCCTGGGGCCAAGATGCGCCACAAGACGGCGTTTACAAAGACCGCATCGACTGGGGATTGTTGATGGACATGAGCGGGCCTACTTCGGCTTCGCAAGGGGTTTGGGTCAATGGTTTTCGCGACTACATGCGCAAAATCAACGAAGCCGGTGGCATCAATGGTAGAAAAATCAATGTGTTGGCGGAGGACAACCGCTTCAATCCTGCCACTGACAAAATTGCTTTTGAAAAGCTGGTGAGTCAAACACCGGTGATTGCTATTTCAGGCATGGGCAACTCTGTCTCTCAAGTGGCACTGGCCTCGACCATCAAAGCGGGCAAGGTACCAATCGTGGGCACCTATACCGCCACCAAAGCCTTGTCTGAGCCTGTGACACCCATGGTCTACAACGGCTTTTGCGGCTACAAACAAATGGCACAAGCCGGTGTGGGCTATCACGTGGACAAACTCAAACTCAAAACGCCCAAAGTGGTGACATTGGCCATTGAAACCGCCGGAGGCAAGGAATACCACGACTATGTGGCCGAAGCGGTGAGCAAGTTGGGTGGCAGTGCCACTCACTTGACTGTGAAAGTCACGGCGGTAGATGTGACACCCCAAATTTTGGAAATCATGAAAATCAACCCCGACTTCATCACGGTGTATGGCGTTTCCAACACAGCCATCCTGACGATGAAGGGGTTGGCGCAATACGGTTTGAAAATCCCTACCTTTGGCATTACCTATCTGGGCGCACCTCAGATGTTCCAAAGCATGGGTGGTGAAGCTGCAGCCAATTACAAGTTCATCAGTTGTTTCACTCCCGGTGGCGCAGATCAAACCCCGGGTAACAAAGCGTTGTCGCAATACGCTGACACGATTGGTCGTGATGATATGAAGCAAGACATTAACTATGTGGCAGGTTGGATCGCTGGTCAAATGGCCGCTGAAGCCTTGACCAAATTGGGCAAGAACCCCACAAGAGCGCGTTTGATTGAAAGCCTGTCCAAAGGCTTCAAGGTCGATACTAAGGGTCTGACTGCGCCTTTTGCGTACACACCTACCAGCAACACAGGCCCTGTGGTGTTCAAGTTGTTTGGTTACGACTTTGCGATCAACAAGTTCAAAGCCTATGGTGATTTTGCCGATTACGAGAAATACACGCGTTGATGAAACGCGAAACCCAGAGAGCTCACCATGTTTGAACAAGTGTTCTTCAGCGGACTGGCCTTAGGCAGCATTTATGGCCTGGTGGCTTTGGGATTCGCCGTGATTTTCAAAGCGACGGATGTTTTCAATTTCGCCCAAGGGATGTTTGTGGTGTGTGGTGCTTATTTGGCTGTGACTGCCATGTCCCTACTGCAACTGCCTTTTCCATTAGCCATTGTGTTTATCGTGGGTGCGGCAGCCCTGTTGGGGGTCTTGATTCACATGGTACTGATTCAACCTTTGTCGGGTCGCCCCATGTTGTCGGTCATCATGTTGACGATCGCTTTATCAATTGCATTGCGCTCGTTCATAGAAATTGTGTTTGGTCCGCAAGGTCGCTCACTCACCACACCGTTGCCAACCGGGGTGTTGATGTTGGGCAGTATTCGTATCTCGTATTTGCATCTGACAGCCGCCTTGGTCAGTTGGGTGTGCATGGCCGGATTCGGTTTGTTTTTCCGATTCACCTCGGTGGGCTTGTTGATGCGTGCCTCGGCTGACAACCATGAGGCTGCAGTGGTCTCGGGTATCAATGTAAACACCATGAACCGGTTAGCTTGGGCGATCGGCTCCACACTGGCGGCGGTTGGTGGTTTGTTTTTGGGTCAGTTGCAGATCGCCTCTACGGAGTTAGAAGGCATTGGCTTGTTGGCACTGCCCGCAGTAGTGATTGGTGGCATGCAAAGCATTCCTGGTGCGATTGTGGGAGGCTTGTTGGTCGGCATCATTGAACAAATGGCTTCAACATACATCTCACCCAAGTCAAGTGATATCGTGATTTACGTGTTGCTGTTGCTCATCCTCATGGTAAGACCCTGGGGTTTGTTTGGGCAACGTGAACTCGGAAGGGTTTGATGCAATGAACCAAACCGCTGTAGCTTCCAATAAACCAGTCAATGGGCTGTGGTTCGTTTTTTGGGTTGCCATCTTGGTGTACTTGCCAACTTTGCTGACCGAGCGCGCTTTGTTTGGCATTCCTTTGACCAATACCCAGTTGTTGAATCTGGGACTGACCCAAATCAATCTCATGCTTATCTCCATGCTGGGCGCGCTGTCCTTGAACTACCTCACGGGCTGTGCCGGTCTGATCTCTATAGGCCATGCTGCGTTTTTTGCCACCGGCGCCATGGCTGCTGCGATTTTTGACAACCAACTGGGCTTGCCGTTTCCACTGGTGTTGTTGGCTGCAGCCTTGGCGGGTGCGTTGGCGGGCACCTTGGCGGGTTTGCCATCCCTGCGTGTGCGCGGTTTGTATTTTGTGCTGTCCACTTTGGCTGTGCACTATGTGGTCACTTATATTTTTTTAGAGTACCAATTCAAGTTCTTTGATGTGGTGGGTATTCCTTATACCACGCCCCACATTGGTTCGATTGAAATCAACACGCCTGTGCGTTGGTATGCCTTATTGCTGCCCTTGGTGATATTGGTTTATGTGGGATTGAAAGCCAGCTTGAAAAGCCGAGAAGGCAGAGCCATGTTGGCCATGCGCGACCATGAATTGGCTGCCACTGCCATGGGTGTGGATGTGCGTATCTTGCGCTTGAAGGCCTTTGGTTTGAGTTCGGCTATTGCCTCTGTCGCAGGTGCTTTGTTTGCCTACTACTTGTCCAATGTGACTTCAGAAGCCTTCAATATCAACTTCGCCATTCAGTTCATCGCCATGATCATCATCGGCGGCATGGGGTCTTTGCCCGGATCGCTGGTAGGTGCTGCTATTTGGTTGCTGTTGCCGTCCATCATCGGCGGTTTGTCGCCTGATGCCAGTTCTGAAAATGCATTTTTAAGCAAACTGTTGGTGGAAAACCGAGCCCAGTTGGTGCAACTGATTTTCAGCATATTGGTCATTGTGTTCTTGATTTTTGCCCCGGGGGGCGTGGCTGGGTTGGGCACCAGTTTGAAAAACCGCTGGACGGCATGGAGAAACACACCATGAACACTGTGCTGGATATTCAACACCTGAGCGTGGCTTACAACCGCAAGGGTTTGGCACTGGAGGACGTGAGTTTGCAAGTACCTCAAGGCGGTATCGTTGCCTTGCTGGGCGCCAATGGGGCGGGCAAATCCACTTTGATTCGCGCTGTCACTGGCTTGCTGGATCTGTATCACGGAAAAATCACCGATGGTCGAGTGCACATGTCGGGAAAAATTGTCTCCGGCATGCCTGCACACCGTTTGGTGCGAATGGGCATGGGGCAAGTCCCCGAAGGCCGTTTGGTGTTCAAGCACCTGAGCGTGGAAGATAACCTGTTGGTGGGTGCGGCAGTGTTACCGCGCGCCCAAGTGAAAGCCGGTCTGCAAGCGGTTTACCAATTGTTTCCTCGCTTGCTGGAGCGTCGAAATCAAGCCGCAGGCTGGATGTCGGGCGGCGAGCAACAAATGCTGGCGTTGGGTCGCGCCATGATTGCCAAGCCTAAGCTCTTACTGGTTGATGAATTGTCGCTGGGCCTGGCGCCTCTCATCGTGATTGAGATCTACAAACAACTGCGTGTGATTGGCGAGACGATGGGCACTGCGATGTTGATCGTCGAGCAAAACGCCCATTTGGCTTTGTCATTTGCGCACTCGGCTTATTTGCTTCAGCAAGGTCGTGTCGTTTTGTCTGGAACTGCGCAAGAGGTGTCTGCCAGTCCCGAAATGAAGGCCTCCTATTTGGGTGAAGCCAAAGCAGGAAAGAGTGCCGCATGAGAGAGCCTATGCTGACTGTCTCTCAATTGGTCATGCGCTTTGGCGGCATCACTGCGCTCAACGATGTGTCATTTACTTTGGCAGCAGGCGACATCACCGCCTTGATTGGCCCCAATGGCGCTGGCAAAACCACCTTGTTCAATTGCATCACAGGCATGTACACACCTTCCTCCGGGCAGGTGCATTTCAAAACCCAAGACATCACCGGATTGCCTGCCCACCAAATAGCCCGCAGCGGCATTGCGCGCACATTTCAAAACCTGGCCTTGTTCGGTGGCCTCACAGTGCTTGAAAACCTGATGACAGGTGCTTACCTGAAGGGTTCATCCGGATTGCTGCAAGGTGTTTTCACCACACCCCAAGCGCGCAAAGAAGAACAAGCGGCTCAAAAGGCTGCAATGGAAATGTTGTCATTCATAGGCATGGAAGACATGGCTGATGCTCTGCCAACTGAGTTGAGCTACGGCCGGCAAAAACAAGTGGAGTTTGCCCGCGCCCTGATGCAAAAGTCTGAGTTGGTTTTGCTCGATGAGCCCATGGCCGGGATGAGCACCACAGAAAAAGCAGCCATGTCGGCTTTGATTCAAAAAGTACGTCACTCCTTAGGCATCAGCTTCTTGATCGTGGAGCACGATATTCCTGTCGTCATGGATTTGTCTGACAAGATTGTGGTGCTCGACTTTGGTCAAAAAATCGCCGAAGGACAACCTCTGGACATACAAAACGACCCCGCTGTGATCGCCGCCTATTTGGGCAGCGGTCATTGAAATTTTTAAAACCACTTTGGAGAAGTCCCCATGAGAGAAGCCGTCATCGTATCTACCGCACGCACTGGCATTGGCCGTGCCTTCAAAGGTTCATTGAACCACTCTAAATCCCCGAGCATGCTCGGCCACGTGATTGCCCAAGCCGTAAAACGCGCGGGCGTCGAGGGTGCGGAAGTTGAAGATGTGGTCATGGGCACGGTGTTGACCAGCGGCACCGCCGGCATGAATTTGGCACGCAATGCCGCCTTGGCCGCAGGCTTGCCAGTGACCGCACCCGGTCAAACCATGGACCGTCAATGTGCTTCTGGCTTGATGGCCATTGCCACAGCCGCCAAACAAGTCATGGTCGATGGCATGGATGTGGTGGTGGCAGGTGGTCAGGAAAATATCACGGCAGAACAAAAAGCCTACTTTGAAAGCGCCATGGCCGGTAAAGACGCCCAACTTGAAAAGCGTGTTCCCCATGTCTACATGCCGATGCTGATGACCGCAGAGTTCGTTGCAAAAAAATACGGCATCAGCCGTGAAGCGCAAGACTTGTATGCCTTGCAATCTCAGCAACGTACGGCACAAGCCCAACAAGCGGGTCGTTTCAACCAAGAAATCATCTCTTTTGCTACTCAAATGGCGGTTGCCGACAAAGCAACCGGTGCCATCAGTTTGAAAGATGTGGTGTTAGACAAAGATGAGAGTAACCGGCCTGACACGGTATTGGAAGGATTGACTTCATTGAAGCCGGTGATTGAAGGCGGCGTCATCACAGCGGGTAATGCCAGCCAGTTGTCTGACGGCGCTAGTGCATGCGTAGTGATGGAAGCGGGTCTGGCCCAGCGCCGTGGTCTGCAGCCTTTGGGTATTTACCGTGGCATGTCTGTCGCCGGCTGCGCGCCTGAAGAAATGGGCATCGGTCCCATTTATGCAGTACCTAAATTGCTCAAGCAACACGGATTGAAAGTGGACGATATTGGTTTGTGGGAATTGAATGAAGCGTTTGCTTGTCAAGCCATTTACTGCCGAGATCAACTGGGTATCAATCCAGATATTTACAACGTGAACGGTGGCAGTATCTCCGTTGGTCACCCCTACGGCATGACGGGTTCACGTTTGGTCGGCCACGCGCTGATTGAAGGCAAACGCCGTGGTGTCAAGTATGTGGTGGTGACCATGTGTGTGGGTGGCGGCATGGGTGCAGCTGGATTGTTTGAAATCGCGCATTGAGCCGCAACACTGATATTCAAAGCACATATGCATTTCGATCAATATCAAACACTTAAATTTGACAGGCTAGGAAAAGTCTTGCAAGTGACTTTGAATCGTCCGGACAAATTGAATGCTGTGGATGAACAAATGCATGGGGAGTTGGCCTGTGTGTTTTCTGATGTGGCCAATGACCCGGACAGTGAAATCATTGTCTTGACCGGCGCTGGTCGGGCATTTTCTGCGGGAGGTGATATCGATTGGATGCAAAAAATGATCGATATTCCCCATTCCTTTGAAAAAACAGCTCGCGAGGGAAGACGCATTATTTACTCGCTGTTGGATTGCCAAAAACCCATCATCGCCAAAGTCAATGGCCATGCCACCGGCTTGGGTGCCACGATCGCGCTTTTTTGCGATGTCATTTTTGCCAGTGAAACTGCCAAGATAGGCGACCCGCATGTCAGTGTCGGGTTGGTTGCAGGCGACGGCGGTGCTGTCATTTGGCCTCAGTTGATTGGTTATGCGCGAGCCAAAGAATATTTGCTCACAGGCGATTTGATGAGTGCAACTGAAGCTGCTCGCATCGGGCTGATTAACCACGCGCTCCCGGCACCAGATTTGGATATCAAGGTAGAAGAGTTTGCCAAGCGATTGGCGGCAGGCGCCGGAAAATCCATCCGCTGGACCAAGGCATCCGTCAATATGGGTCTCAAGCAAATGGTGCAAACTGTGTTGGAGACATCGCTGGCTTATGAAGAGATGTCAAGCAAAACGGCCGATCACCAAGAGGCTGTTAATGCTTTTCGTGAGAAGCGCGCGCCTCAATTTCAGGGTCGCTGAAAGCCATTGCATAGATAAAGAAAGGGCTCACCATGACGCGTCGATTTGTTGATTTGTCCATTTATTTAGAAAACGATGTGATCAGTGACCCGCCCGCTTACGCGCCGAAAATTGAATACCTCAATCACCAAAACACCATTTCGCAAATCGAGCCATTTTTTCCAGGTCTGAAAAAAGAAGACCTGCCCGATGGTGAAGGCTGGGCCGTGGAATTCGTCCAACTGTGCACACACAATGGCACGCATTTGGACGCGCCTTATCACTACCACTCGACCATGGACAAGGCGAATGGCGAAGCCAAACCAGCCATCACGATTGACGAGGTGCCGCTGGAATGGTGCTTTCAACCTGGCGTGAAGCTGGATTTTCGGCACTTACCCGACGGTCATGTGGTGACGGCTGCAGAGGTGGAAGCGGAGCTCAAGCGCATCGGTCATACTTTGTCGCCCTTGGAAATTGTGGTGGTCAATACCCGGGCGGGCATGCAATATGGTCAACCTGACTATGTGTCTTGTGGGTGTGGCATGGGCTATGAGGCCACCATGTATTTGTTGGAGCGTGGCGTGCGTTTAACTGGCACAGATGCATGGAGTTGGGATGCGCCCTTTGTTCATACTGCGAAAAAATACGCTGACACTGGCAACCCTTCTTTGATTTGGGAAGGGCACAAGGCCGGGCGTGACATTGGCTATTGCCATTTGGAAAAACTGCACAACCTTGAAGCCCTGCCGAGCAGTGGGTTTTATATCAGCTGTTTTCCCCACAAAATTCGTGGAGCTTCAGCAGGCTGGACAAGAGCAGTCGCAATTTTTGATGATACGTTGCAGAACGCTTAACGACCTTATCTCAAATTATTGATCATTGTGACTATGTTATTCCTATAAGTTGAAGCAAATATGTGACTTAAAAAAAAGCCCTTGCATTGCTGCAAGAGCTTTTTATTTGGCTCCTCGACCTGGGCTCGAACCAGGGACCTACGGATTAACAGAAA
>RFTR01000140.1 GCA_009923345.1 Betaproteobacteria bacterium | reverse complement strand
ATGTGCCCAGTCGACGATTTTTTTCCATGCGAGTGTTTGCACATCGTTCCACAAGCCTGGACAGCCGGGGGTAATGCGGGCATCCGCGCTCACGCAAGTCATTTCAGCGAACACCATGCCAGCACCACCCATAGCGCGCGCGCCGAGGTGAACCAAGTGGTAGTCGGTGGGAATACCATCATGTGCGCAATATTGCGCCATGGGAGAGACAACCACACGGTTTTTGAGCGTGATAGATCGCAAGGTGTAGGGGGTGAACATCGGGGGCGTTGTTGTCACAGCGGTCGATGTCTCGCTCATACACCGTTGGGCAAACCACTTTTCATAACCCTCTAGCCATGCTTTGTCGCGCAGTCTCAGATTTTCGTGGCTGATGCGTTGGCTGCGTGTCAACATCGAATACATAAATTGTTCTGGTTCAAGTTGGTCGCAATAACGCTCACCACAAACTTCAAACCACTCCATGGCATTCCAAGCTGCGTTTTGAATTTTGAGTGTTTCGATGCGACGGCTCTCTTGGTAGTTGCTCAGTACTTTGGAAATCTGATCAGCTTCACAGCCGTAAATTTCAAATTGGCGCGTCAGTTCAATGGCATCTTCTAGAGCTAGTTTGGTGCCAGAGCCAATCGCAAAATGGGCTGTGTGCACAGCATCACCCATGAGCACAACATGACTTCCGTGTTTGTTTTTGAGCCACCAGTGTTCGCACACTACGCGTTGAAAATTTAGCCATGCCGACCCCCGTAAATGGCGTGAGTTGGTCATGAGCTTGGCACCTCGCAAGTTGTCTGCAAAGAGGTGTTCGCAAAATGCTATTGACTGCGCTTGGTCAGCTTGGTCTAGGCCATGAGCTAGCCAAACATGTTCAGGACACTCAGCAATGAATGTGGATGTTTGGTCGTCGAATTTGTAAATATGCGCCTGAAACCAACCGTGTTCTGTTTTCTGAAAATCAAATGTGAAGGCGTCATATAGACGTTGGGTGCCCAACCAAATATAGCGGTTGGGACGGGTGACGATGTCGGGCTTGAAAACGTTCTCGTAAGTGGTTCGGATTTTAGAGTTGATGCCATCGCTTGCGATGATCAAATCAGCGTCGGGGAAATCCAAGTCTGATTCGACATCGCAATCAAATTTCAGGATAACGCCTAGTTCTTCGCAACGGGCTTGCAAAATATTCAGTAATTTTTTACGACCAATACCTACAAAGCCATGTCCACCCGATCTTATGGTTCGACCTTTAAACAAGAGCTCAATGTCATCCCAATGGTTGAAGGCTTCTTGAATTTGATCGGCAGTTGTGAGATCCCAGTGCCGCATGTTTTCCATGGTGGCATCAGAAAACACAACGCCCCATCCAAAGGTGTCATAGGGCAAGTTCCGCTCTACAACGGTGATGAGGTGTTGGGGCCACCTTTTTTTCATCAGTAATCCGAAGTACAAACCAGCAGGACCACCGCCAATGCAAACAATGTTCATTCATCGCCTTATAAATGCTTTCATATTGAATATTTCAATATTAAAATAAATATCTTCGAAATTTTATGAACTGTCAATAGGGGTTTTAAATCTTTTGTCAGAAACCTAGGGCTTAAATGAAAGCCCATTCACCAAAACACCTTGTTCTGAAAACTGTTGTGCTTTAGCATTACCAATACCTGCGACGCGAGACATCAAGTCTTTCCAATTTATAAAAGGCTTTTCAGTACGAGCATTTAGAACTTTACGTGTCATCGCAGGTCCCATACCTTTGATGCTGTCGAGTTCGGCTTCGCTGGCTTGATTAATTTCAAGCGCAAATACACTCAGGTGGGCGCAAATTAAAGCGCCTGTAACCCATTTTTTAAGCAAGCAACGCTGCCATGTACTGCGTGACGCCAGAGGTCACATCTGCAAACACATGGTGGCAACCGGTGCTACGTAAATGGCTTAAATCCGCTTGGGTGTAACACTGGTATTTGCCACGTAAAGCATCTGGAAAGGGGATGTATTCAATCAAGCCAATTTTTACGGCTTGCGCCAAATCTAAAGCAGGGTGTCCTTGCGCGTGACGCAATGTGTTGGCCACAGCAAGTGCAACATCATTAAAAGGCTGGGCACGTCCAGTACCGAGATTGAAGACGCCTGATTTACCAGGGTTATCAAAGAACCAAAGTTTGACAGCTACCACGTCGTCGACAAAGATGAAGTCGCGTTGCTGGTTACCAGCGCTGTAACCGCCATATTCACCAAATAGTTTGACGCGGCCTTCGGCATTGAATTGGTTGAACTGGTGAAAAGCTACGCTGGCCATGCGCCCTTTGTGTTGCTCACGCAGGCCGTAAACGTTGAAGTATCGAAAGCCTGCTACTTGAATACTTAGATTACTAAAGTCGTTGTTGTAAGCGCGCCGTACATATTGGTCAAACAAGAGTTTGGAGTAGCCATACACATTGAGCGGACGCTCGAACTCTGGTGTTTCACGGAATGTGTCGCTGCCACCGTAAGTCGCGGCAGACGATGCATAGAGCAAGCGTGTACCTGTATGCTGGCAAGCTTTAAGTAAACCGCAGGACAGGCTGAAGTTGTTGTCCATCATGTAACGGCCATCGGTTTCCATGGTGTCGCTGCAAGCGCCTTCGTGGAAGATGGCTTCTACTTTGCCATAAGCACCTTCTGCAAAGAGTTCATAAAAAAGATCTTGGTCGACATAGTCTGCAATTTGCAAATCGGCCAAATTCACAAACTTATCTCCCTGCGAGAGGTTGTCGACCGCAATGATGTTGTCAATGCCGCGTGCGTTCAAACCTTTGATGATGTTGCTACCAATAAATCCGGCAGCTCCGGTGACGACGATCTTCATGCAAATAACTCCTCGTAGCTGACAGTAGCTGTACCAAATTTACCCACCACCACGCCACCGGCGCGGTTGGCCCAAGGCATGGCTTCGCGCAGTGACATCCCCGCTGCCACCAAGGCTGCGAGGGTGGCAATCACGGTGTCACCCGCACCTGTTACGTCAAACACTTCACGCGCTTGGGTCGCGATGTGGGCAGCACCTTGGGCATCGAACAAAGTCATGCCTTCCTCGCTGCGCGTGAGCAACACGGCGTCGAGTTGCAATTGATTCCGTAAGTTGTGGGCTTTGGTGCTGAGCTCTTCTTCGCTATTCCAACCACCTACGACTTGTTGTAACTCAGCGCGATTCGGTGTGATGCAAGAAGCACCTGCATAGCGCGAAAAGTCACTGCCTTTGGGGTCAATCAGCACGGTTTTGTTGACTTTACGCGCGGCAGAGATCATATCGGTGATGTGGGCTAAACCACCTTTGCCGTAGTCAGAGAACAGCACGACAGGATGGTCTGGCAAGAGTTGCATGAACTGTTGCGTTTGTGAAGACAGCACTTCGTTTTGTGGCGTATTTTCAAAATCTACACGGAGCAATTGTTGTTGCCGTCCAATCACGCGCAATTTGACGGTGGTTTTGAGTTGGGCGTCGCGACCGAAATAAGGGGTGATGCCGCTTTGGGCGATCAGGTCTTGCAATAAATGACTGGCTTCATCGTCACCAACGACGGATAGCAAAGAGGCCTGCGCGCCAACGCTCACGGCATTGAAGGCTACGTTGGCGCATCCGCCCAAGCGGTTTTCTTCGCGGGTGATGCGCACCACGGGTACAGGCGCCTCGGGGCTGATGCGGTCAACCGCCCCGTACCAGAAACGGTCGAGCATGACGTCGCCGACCACCAAAACTTTGGCGTGTGCGAGTTGCTCTTTGGATAGAGGCGGTTTTTGTGCGTTCATAGTTCTTCAATGCGCTTAGGCGGATAACTGTCCCAAGCTTGGCAACCAGGACATTGCCAGAAATGTTGCGTTGCTTCAAAACCGCAAGCGGCACAGCGATAGCGTTGCAAAGGTTTGGCAGCGCGCTCGAGCGCACGTTGTACTTGTGGGTGGAATTGTTGGTGCTCAAATTTTTCGTTGGCAATCCATTGGGTGGCGGCTACCAAAGAGGGTTCGCGTTCTAAGTGCTTGGCAAACCATTGGCTGGTATCGGTCTCGCCACGAGCTGTGCGCAAGAACACGATGGCTTGCAATACATCAAGCGAAGCCGTGTGTTGGTAGAGGTGTTCTAAAAACTCAAGCGCGTCATCTATGCAATTCAACTCTTGAGCAAGTACCGCTAATTGGGGCGCTAAGAGCGGCACTGCAGAGGGCGCACTGTGCGCTAGACGTCTGAGTGTGTCGTAGGCGGTTTGTTTTTCACCTGACTCGGCCTTTACCTTAGCCAACGCCAGTGGCGCTCTGGCAGCATGGGGCGCTGTGTCGATAGCTTGCTGAAGCAAACGGATTTTGGAGGCGTTGTCTTTGGCTGTCTCGTTGCTTTCAGCTTGCTCGCACAGGTAATGCGCCAAGCGGCCTTGAAAACTAACGTTGCCCGAGGCATTGAGTTTGTGAGCGATGTCAGTGGCTTTACCCCAGTCCCGCGAGCGCTCGTAAATGCTGAGCAGTGCCAAATGCGCTTGTTCTGCAAAAGCAGTGCCTTCTAGTTTGGACAAGGCGTCTTCGGCGCGGTCTAGCAATCCTGCTTTTAAAAAGTCTAAGGCCAAAGCATGTTGGGCGCGGTCAAGGTCGGCTTGGCTCAAGTCGCCACGAGAGAGTAGGTGTTGGTGCACACGTACCGCACGCTCGTATTCGCCGCGACGGCGAAACAAATTACCCAACGCGAAATGCAACTCGGAGGTGTCGGGGTCGTGTTGTACCGCTTCAATGAAAGCGTCAATGGCTTGGTCTTGTTGCTCATTGAGCAAGTAGTTCAAACCTTTGAAATACGCGCGCGGGGTTTGGCGGTTTTCAAAACGCAGTTGGCGCAAATCAACCCGCGAAGCCACCCAGCCCAAACCAAAGGCCAAGGGCAGACCAAACAAAACCCAGCTGATATCAAATTCCATGCGCGGTATCCGGTAGGGCTGGCTTATCGCTGGCGTTGGGTGAGGTGGATCCAGCGGCAGACGAAGCGTTGGAGGACTTGGCCAAGCGGCGCAATTTCCACCAGCGAGGCAACATACCCATCACACCCACTGCGACACCCAATATAAAAACGCTCAAAACGACCACGATCAAAGGCGCACGCCAAGCGGCTCCAAAAAAGAAATGCACCAAGATGTCTTCTTGGTTGTTGAGTGCAAATGCGAACAGGGTAAAAAAAATGGCTGCTTTCAATGTCCATTGAAGCAGCCA
>RFTR01000139.1 GCA_009923345.1 Betaproteobacteria bacterium | reverse complement strand
TCAAAAGGTGCGTCGTCTCTATATAGAAGACGGCGCAGACATCAATAAAGAATATTACGTGTCGGTCGTCACCGACCGTGCCAGCCAAAAGATTGCCTTTATCGCTTCTAGCGAGGGCGGCATGGACATTGAAGAAGTGGCGCACAGCACGCCAGAAAAAATCATCACCGAGTTCATCGACCCATTGACCGGTTTGGGCGATGCACAAGCCAAGAAGATTGCAGACGCCATCGGCATGCCTGCAGACTCCACCGCACAAGCTGTTGACATCTTCAAAAAGCTCTACCTGTGCTACATGGACACCGATGCGTCTCTCGTAGAGATCAACCCATTGAACCGCGACAGCAAAGGTAGTGTCATGGCCTTGGACGCAAAGTTCAACTTTGACGCCAACGCTTTGTTCCGCCACCCAGAAATCGTCGCGTATCGAGATTTAGACGAAGAAGATCCTGCGGAAGTCGAAGCCTCTAAGTTTGACCTTGCCTACATTTCGCTCGACGGCAACATCGGTTGCTTGGTCAACGGTGCAGGTTTGGCGATGGCCACGATGGACACTATCAAGTTGTTTGGCGGAGAGCCTGCTAACTTCTTGGACGTAGGCGGTGGCGCGACGGCAGAAAAAGTGACCGAAGCTTTCAAGATCATGTTGAAGAATCCGCATGTCAAAGGTATCTTGGTCAACATCTTTGGCGGCATCATGAAGTGCGACACCATTGCCAATGGCGTGATCACTGCGTGTAAAGCGGTCAACTTGTCCGTGCCGCTGGTCGTACGCATGAAGGGCACCAATGACGAGTTGGGAAAAAAAATGTTGGCCGAATCAGGCTTGCCCATCATCTCTGCAGACACCATGGCCGAAGCCGCAACAAAAATTGTTGCTGCAGTGAAGTGATTAGGAAATAGACATGTCCATCTACATCAATAAAAACACCAAGGTCATTACCCAAGGTATCACTGGCAAGACAGGCCAGTTCCACACTGAAAAATGCATTGAGTACGCCAACGGAAAAAATTGTTTCGTAGCTGGCGTCAACCCTAAAAAAGCTGGCGAAAAGATTTTTGATGTGCCTATTTTTGCGTCGGTCAAAGAAGCCGCACAAAACACAGGCGCGACTGTTTCTGTGATTTATGTGCCACCAGCAGGTGCGGCCGCAGCGATTTGGGAGGCGGTAGAAGCCGACTTGGATTTGGCAATTTGTATTACCGAAGGCATTCCTGTCAAAGACATGCTTGAGGTGCGCAACAAGATGAAGGCAAAAGAAGCCAAAGGCGGCAAAAAGACTTTGCTTTTAGGCCCCAATTGCCCTGGACTCATCACACCTGACGAAATCAAAATCGGCATCATGCCTGGTCACATCCATCGCAAAGGACGCATCGGCGTTGTTTCTCGTTCAGGCACTTTGACCTATGAAGCGGTGGCGATGTTGACCGAAGTAGGTTTGGGCCAATCCAGTGCTGTCGGTATCGGTGGCGACCCTATCAATGGCTTGAAGCACATCGATGTGATGCAAGCGTTTAATGACGATCCTGACACCGACGCCGTCATCATGATTGGTGAAATCGGCGGACCTGATGAAGCAGATGCCGCGCAGTGGTGCAAGGCCCATATGAAAAAACCCATCGTTGGTTTTATTGCGGGTGTCACTGCGCCTCCCGGCAAACGCATGGGCCATGCGGGTGCGTTGATCTCTGGTGGCGCTGATACAGCGGATGCCAAGCTTGCCATCATGGAAGAGTGTGGTTTCATCGTCACACGTAATCCTTCTGAATTAGGCAAGTTACTCAAAGCGCAATTGAAGTAACTTACCCTTTTTTCCTATCGGTTATTACTAATGAGCTCGCTTGGTCGGGCTCGTTACACTTTCAGCCTTTAGAAAAATTACTACAGGAGAGCATATGGAATTCTTTCAAGGCTTTGAGAACCCAGAGTTTTGGGTTGGTTTGTTGAAAATTATTTGGATCAACATCCTGCTCTCAGGCGATAACGCTGTGGTGATCGCTTTGGCCGCGCGTGGTTTACCTCCAGATCAGCAAAGAAAAGCGATTCTTTTTGGTTCGGGCGCTGCTGTGGTCCTGCGCATTGGATTGACCATCATCGCCGCATGGCTGATGGCCTTACAAGGTTTACAAATTGTGGGCGGATTGCTGTTGTTGTGGATTGGCGCACAACTTTTGGCAGATGAAGAAGAAAGCGATGCTGATTCCAAAGAGCAAGCCAACCTCATGTCTGCCGTGCGCACCATTTTGATTGCCGATGTAGTTATGAGCTTAGACAATGTGATTGGCGTCGCGGCTGCAGCCAAGGGAGACCAATCCTTGTTGATTATTGGATTGGCTATCAGCATTCCATTGGTTGTCTTTGGCAGTTCCATGATGATCAAATTGATGGAGCGTTACCCTGCAATCATTACTTTTGGTGCGGCTTTGATTGGCTGGGTCGGTGGCGAGACGATTGCTAGTGATGTCATGCTTAAGGACTTTGTCGCTGACAACGGATGGTTCCACTATGCATGCTCACTTGCTGGCGCGGCCATTGTGATTTTGTGGGGACGCCAGATGAATGCAAAAGCAGAAACACAGGAAGACCCAGCGGCTTAGTTTTCTATTGCAAATATTCAAACGAGCGGCTTAAACACCGCTCGTTTTTTTTGTGTCCATCACTTGCGCAAATACAGAACAATCGTTTTTAGAATGAATAAAGTTTTAGCCCGCACTTAAAGTAAGAGCGCACCTAACCCATTAAGAGCTAACGAGAGAGATAAATATGACAAAACCCGCACAAAAAGGCTTCACCTTGATTGAAATCATGATCGTGGTAGCCATCATCGGCATATTGGCGTCCGTCGCTTTGCCTGCGTACCAAGACTATGTGGTTCGCGCGCGCGTCAGTGAAGGCCTGGCATTAGCAACGACCGCTAAAACCACGGTCATGGATGTTGTGAGTAATGGCAACGTTGCCACCACAGCAAACAACTACAAATCTGACTATGTATGGAGTGGCGCTACCAACAACATCAGCGTGATAGATGTGGCACCCGCGACGGGTGCAATCACTATCACGACAACGCCGGCCGCAGGCGGCGGCAAATTGCTACTAGTGCCTTTTACGGGCCTAGTAACAAGCCCCGTGGCATTACCCGCACCCGATGCTGCTAGCCCGATCGTCAACGGCAATGTGCAATGGAAGTGTTTGTCTAAGGGCTCTGCAACATTTGCAGGCGTGGCCGTGCCGTCTGACGCGCTGGATAGGAAATATGTGCCGAGTGAATGTAAGTAAGGCCTTGTAAAACATGCTCTGCAAGAAAATCTAGCGATGCAGATTTTTAAAAGTCCATCGCTGATAGCAAATCGCCTGCTTCTTGTCGTTTGCTTGATGCTGCCGTGGCTAAATCCGTTTACAAGTGCGCCTTCGACATCTGTTGTTCCATTGCTCTTGAGTTGGATGTTGGTAGCGTGTGCTATGTTGCTAGTGGTAGATGAAGCCCCCGCTTACACAACATCGAGCTATCACCCATTCGCGCCATCAAAAGTAGTTGCAATTGGGGAAGAGCTTAGCCCTAAGGCAATTAGTTTTTTTATTCGTGTACGCCAGACCTCTTTTCAAAATAAATGGTGCTTGCTATTGGTAGTGTGGTTTTTGGTGTCTGCGCTGACAGTGCCTGCAGTCATCGATCGGGCGTTGACGGTAGGTGTAGTTGCAGCCGTCGCCTGCATTTGGATCGCTATGCAAATTGGTAAGCGGGCTGCCAACCCCGCAAACGGATTACTGCATTGGTTATTTGCAGCGTGGTTGCTTGCAGCCTTAGTAAGTAGCGTTTTGGCAATATTGCAATATCTAAATATGGCGCGTGAATTGGCACCGTGGGTAAACCAGCCGCACATAGGAGACGCATTTGCCAATTTGCGGCAACGTAATCAATTTGCCTCGCTCACCAGTATTGGCTTAGTGGCCTTACTTGGCATGGTGGCGGAGGAGCGCAATATATCTAAGCGCTATTTGGTGACAGCGTGGTCCGCGCTTGCTTTACTGGCGGCAGGTTTGGCTTGTTCAGTGTCACGCACAGGAGCCGTGCAATGGTTGGTGGTGTTTGCATTGGCTATGTTGTGGGCTTGGAAAAAGCGTAAACATACCCACCGAGCTTTGATGTACCTTGCAATAGGAGCACCACTGTTGGTCATCCTATGGTCGTTGGTTCTTCCCTGGGTTGCGCTGCAGCTCAATGGTGTGACGGGCGCGAGTTTGTTGTTGCGGGTTGCGGGGCAAGCGCAAGACTATGCGCCTTGCGGTGGCCGACGCGTTCTCTGGACTAATGCGCTGCAGATGATCTCGCAACACCCTTGGCAAGGCTGGGGTTTGGGCGAAACAGACTTTGCCCACTACAGCACCGACTACCAAAGCGAACGCTTTTGCGATTTACTAGATAACGCGCACAACCTTCCCCTACATCTAGCCTTAGAGTTTGGAATCCCATTCGCGTTGCTTTGTTGTGTACTTGCTGTGCATTGGATACACAAAAAGGCCAAACTGTATGCCCTGACTAATGTGCAGTGCATCGCGTTTGCAATGTTGCTAGTAATTGGCTTACACAGCATGTTGGAGTACCCGCTGTGGTATGGGCCATTTCAAATAGCCCTAGGCTTGGCTTTGGGCTTATGGGCAGAGCAGGCACAAAGCGAGCCAGTTGAAGCGGATCCGTTTAGCGGCACGCGGCAGCAGATATTTCCTAATCTCGTATGTGGCGCACTGTTTTTGGGTTGCTTGTTTGTAGCCTGGGACTACAACCGCGTAGCGCAAATCTACAGACAACCAGAGATGCGCGATGCGGCTTACCGCGACAATCCTATGCAAGCAGCGAGTCAAACTTGGTTGTTTAAAAACCAAGTTGACTTTGCACGACTGATGACCCAAAGCATCAAGCAAGAAAACGCACAAGAAACTTACGAACTGGCTATGCGCGTTCTGCACTATTCACCAGAGCCACGTGTTGTTGAGCGTGCAGTGGAAAGTTTGCGGTTACTAGGCAGAACGCTAGAGGCTGAAAAGCTTGCAAGCCGGCTACCAACCATCACCCCCCGTAAATAGCGCGCACATTTATCGATGGACTGCTAAGACAGCAAGCACTGCGCTGCGCTTAAACTCAAGCATGCTCTCCGCAATATTGATCACGCGCAACGAAGCGCACAACTTAGAAGACTGCCTAGCCTCTCTTCAAGGCTTGGCCGATGAAATTGTGGTGGTCGACACACATAGCAACGATGCAACTGTTTCAATTGCCCAAAGATTCGGCGCCAAAGT
>RFTR01000138.1 GCA_009923345.1 Betaproteobacteria bacterium | reverse complement strand
CCGATACCAAGATTACCCGTTGCAATGCCTTTGACTGAGGGTTTGCCGCTGTGTTCGGCTGCGTCGTCGTTGTAGAGCACTTCTGCCGCTGTGAAACCGGGGAATATTTCTACGCCCAAACTTTCCGCATGGGACGCCATCCACTTGACCACATTGCTCAACGAGACCACGTAGCAACCGTCGTTGTGGAAGTTGCGGGGCATCAGCCAGCTGGGCGTGCGGGTGGCACCGGTTTCGCTCAGCATCAGCAAATCGTCGCCAGTGACGGCTTGGTTCAGGGGTGCACCCAACTCTTTCCAGTTGGGGATGAGCTCGTTCATGGCTTTGGGGTCCATGACCGCGCCTGAGAGGATGTGCGCACCGGGTTCTGAGCCTTTTTCTAGCACCACGACCGAGACGTCTTGGCCTTTTTCAGCGGCCAGTTGTTTGATGCGGATGGCGCTGGCCAAGCCGGCTGGGCCGCCCCCGACGATCACTACGTCGTATTCCATGGCTTCGCGCGGCCCGAATTGGGCGAGTATGTCGTTTGGTGTCATAAAAAAGGGGGATTCAGAGAGTAGAAAGTGAGCATGTCCGAGTTGCGACAGATTTTATGCGGTGCTTCAAAGGTGCCCTAGGGGTAGTTGCCATAATGAAGCGATTCAACATAAGCGGGAGCAAGGCATGGCTTACAGCATAGATTTGTCAGGACGGGTCGCACTCATAACGGGAGCTTCCAGCGGTTTGGGCGAACAGTTCGCCAAAACTCTGTCGCGTGCTGGCGCTGCGGTGGTGCTGGCCAGTCGTCGCATTGAGAAACTCAAAGAGCTGCGCGCGGAAATCGAGGCAGAAGGTGGCGACGCCCATGTAGTGGCCTTAGACGTGACGGACTTGGACAGTATCAAATCTGCCGTGGCCCATGCGGAGACGGAGGTCGGCAGCATCGATATTTTGGTGAACAACTCTGGCGTGAGCACGACCCAGCGTGTGCAAGACGTGACCGAGGACGACTTTGACTTCATCTTCAATACCAACGTCAAGGGCTCGTTTTTTGTAGCGCAAGAGGTTGGCAAACGCATGCTGGCTCGCGCCAAAGGCTCTGCACCTGGAAGCTATACCGGCGGGCGCATTATCAATATTGCGTCGGTGGCTGGTTTGAAGGTGTTGCCCCAAATTGGCGCCTACTGCATGAGCAAGGCCGCCGTGGTGCAAATGACCAAAGTGCTAGCGATGGAGTGGGGCCGGTTCGGCATCAATGTGAACGCGATTTGCCCAGGCTATATCGATACCGAAATTAATCACCACCACTGGGGCACCGAACAAGGCCAAAAGCTGGTGAATATGTTGCCACGTAAGCGCGTAGGCCATCCGCAAGATTTAGACGCTTTGCTGGTTTTGCTGGCCAGCGGGGAAAGCGGCTTTGTCAACGGAGCCATCATTGCAGCTGACGACGGTTTTGCCCTATGAAGATGGAGATACCAGAGCACAAGAAGCTGGTGTATGAGATGACCATGCCCATTCGATGGGGCGACATGGACGCGATGGGTCATGTCAACAATATCATGTACTTTCGTTATTTAGAAACGGCCCGCATTAACTGGCTTCAAACCATCAATGCCGTTCCTGACCCCGCGAAAGAAGGCATCGTCATCATCAATGCCTTTTGTAATTTCTACAAACAATTGGAATACCCAGGGGATATTCGATTGAAGATGTACACCAGTGATCCAGCCCGCACTACATTCGAGACATGGGCCACGATGGAGCGCGTTGACTTGCCCGACGTGATTTTCGCCGCGGGCGGCGCCACCACCATATGGGTGGATTTCCCCAAACAAAAGGCAATTGATTTGCCTGACTGGATCAGAAAGATAGTCACACCATGACCCGATACCCTCTCCCAGACCTCAACGCTTTACCCGAAGACATCCGCACCAAAGTGCTGGAAGTGCAAGAAAAAGCGGGCTTTATTCCCAATGTGTTTTTGGCGCTGGCGCGTCGCCCCGCGGAATGGCGGGCGTTTTTCGCGTACCACGATGCCTTGATGCTCAAGGAAGATGGCCATCTCACCAAGGGCGACCGCGAGATGATCGTCACCGCCACCAGTGCCGCCAACAACTGCCTGTATTGCGTGGTGGCCCATGGTGCGATTTTGCGAATTTACGAGAAAAAACCGCTGGTTGCAGACCAAGTGGCAGTTAACTACCTAAAAGCCGACATCACCCCCAGACAAAAAGCTATGCTTGACTTTGCGATGAAGGTTTGCCATCACAGCGATCAGATACAAGAAGAAGACTTCGCCGCATTACATGCCCATGGGTTTGACGACGAAGACATTTGGGACATCGCCGCCATCACAGCGTTCTTTGGCTTGAGCAATCGCATGGCGAGTTTTAGCAACATGATGCCCAATCCGGAGTTTTATGTAATGGGACGTGTTCCTAAAAAACCAGTTTCGTAGAATCGACCAGTTAACTAGTTGCACATATTTGGAGCATCCCCTTGAACAAAATATTTCCTTCTGCCGCTGAAGCGCTGAAAGACATCGTGGCCGATGGCCAATTGATGGCGGTCGGTGGCTTTGGACTGTGTGGCATTCCCGAAGCCCTGATCGACGCATTGCGTGACAGTGGCGTGAAGAATCTGACCGTCATCTCCAATAACGCTGGCGTCGACGGCTTTGGTTTGGGTAAGCTGCTCGAAACCCATCAAATCAAAAAAATGATTTCCAGCTATGTGGGCGAGAACAAAGAGTTCGAGCGCCAGTATTTGGCTGGCGAATTGGAACTCGAGTTCACCCCCCAAGGCACTTTGGCTGAAAAACTCCGCGCTGGCGGGGCAGGCATTCCCGCTTTCTTTACCAAAACAGGCGTGGGCACTTTGGTGGCCGAGGGCAAAGAATTGCGCGACTTCGACGGCGAGACCTATGTGATGGAAAAGTCCTTGGTCCCTGAGATCTCGTTGATCAAAGCCGACGTGGCGGATAAATCTGGTAATTTGCGTTTCAACCTGACCGCGCGCAATTTCAACCCCGCCGCAGCGACGGCCGGCAAGATTTGCATAGTCGAAGTTGAGCGCATCGTCGAGACCGGTGAGCTGGCACCAGACGACATCCATTTACCTGGCATTTATGTTCACCGCATCGTGCACAACCCGACGCCTGAAAAGCGCATCGAAAAACGCACCACCCGCGACAAAAAAGTCTAAAAATATTTGTAAGGCGAACAGCTATGGCTGTTCCCACTGAAAGGAAAAAACATGGCTTGGACCCAAGACGAAATGGCCGCACGTGCGGCAAGCGAACTGCAAGACGGTTTTTATGTGAACCTAGGTATTGGCATCCCCACCTTGGTGGCGAACCACGTGCCTGACCATGTCGAGGTCTGGTTGCAAAGCGAAAACGGCATGCTGGGCATCGGCCCATTTCCATACGAAGACGAAGTCGACGCCGACCTTATCAACGCGGGTAAGCAAACCGTTACCACCATTAAAGGTTCGGCGATTTTTGGAAGCGACCAATCGTTCGCCATGATCCGCGGGGGAAAAATCAACTTGTCTATCTTGGGCGCCATGCAGGTCAGCGAAAAAGGCGACCTCGCCAATTGGATGATTCCTGGCAAGATGATCAAAGGCATGGGCGGTGCGATGGATTTGGTCGCTGGCGTCAAACGCGTGGTCGTGTTGATGGAACACGTCGCCAAAAAGAAAGATGGCACCGAAGATCTCAAAATCTTGCCTCAGTGCACTTTGCCGCTTACGGGCGTGGGCGTGGTCGATTTGATCATCACCGACCTTGCGGTGATGGACGTGACGCCTCAGGGTCTCAAAGTAGTGGAACTCGCGCCTGGCGTGACGCGCGAGTTTTTACAAAGTAAGACGGGGGTTACGCTTCTTTAAGCGCTAGCAATGGCTTGCTGTACTGCTTTGCCCATATTGGCGAAGTAGTCAGCGGCCACCTTGGTAGGAACCAAATATTTAGTCCGCCGGTTTTTACCTTCAAACACGGTGTCGATCATTCCAAGTTCGCGCAATTGGTCTAATTTACGGTGAATCGTTGCAGGAGATGCGATGTGGTCTAAGGCCATGGCCTCAGTCACGGTAAGCGGTTTCTTTTGGTCATTACGCAGGCCAATCACGTCAAGCAACTTTTTGGCATCTAAGTCTATGAGAGGCGAATTGGTGTTGCTTTCCAGTGCATGGACCAAATTTAAGAAGCGCATATAAATTTGCTGTGTAGTCATAAGGCCTTAATTCCTTGAAAAATCTGTTTTAATTTTAAATTGAACAAATAAACAATGGGTGGTTTCAAGTTCCAAGTGCAACATTGGGTTGATTTGATAAGCCTATGCATTCAGTGATTAGTTGGCAAAGGCGTTACCGATCCGTTGGCCAATATGAGATGAAGACTTATTTGGAAATATCCCCTATACAAAGGTATTTCATCTCCAAATACTCATCCATGCCGTGGCTGGAGCCTTCGCGTCCCAGGCCCGATTGTTTGACGCCGCCAAACGGCACATGTTCGGTCGCGATAATTCCGACGTTGATGCCAACCATACCGTATTCCAGAGCCTCGCTGACGCGGAAGATACGCCCTACATCCCTGCTGTAGAAATAACTGGCCAAACCAAATTCAGTGTTGTTGGCAGCGTCAATCGCCTCTTGGTCTTTGTGAAAGCGAAACACTGGAGCAAAGGGGCCAAAGGTTTCTTCTTTGGCGCACAACATGTCAGCAGTAGCGCCTGAAATCACGGTGGGTTCAAAAAACTGGCCATTCAACTTCTTGCCGCCGACAACTACCTTGCCGCCTTTTGCAATCGCGTCTTGCACATGGCGTTCAACTTTTTGCACGGCGGCATCTTCGATCAATGGTCCTTGAACAACGCCGTCTTCAAAACCGTTACCGACTTTCAGCGCTTTGACCTTTGCGGCAAATTTTTCGACAAACTGGTCGTATACCTTGTCTTGCACATAGATGCGGTTGGCGCAGACACAGGTTTGACCTGCATTGCGGTACTTGCTGGCCATCGCGCCTTCGACCGCGCTGTCGATATCCGCATCGTCAAAAACGATGAATGGCGCATTGCCGCCGAGCTCAAGCGCGAGTTTTTTGATGCTGGGAGCAGACTGCGCTATCAAAATGCGGCCGACTTCAGTGGACCCGGTGAAGCTGATGTGGCGCACCGTGTCGCTAGCACAAAACACTTTGCCCACTGCAACGCTGTTGTCGCTGTCCGCTGTCAGGATATTCAACACGCCCGCAGGGATGCCAGCACGCACAGCCAACTCGGCGGCAGCTAAGGCGGTCAATGGCGTGAGTTCTGCAGGTTT
>RFTR01000137.1 GCA_009923345.1 Betaproteobacteria bacterium | reverse complement strand
ACAACGCTTCGACACGATTTTGCGGGTCAGCAATGCGATTGCAGAGCGGCAAAAGAATTTCTTCATCCACGGCGAATTGGCCATGCGCCCGATGGTGTTGCGTGAGATTGCTGAAGAGTTGGGGCTGCATGAGTCGACGATTAGTCGCGTCACTACCAACAAATACATGAATACGCCGTTTGGCACTTTTGAGTTGAAGTATTTCTTTGGTTCTGGTTTGGAAACCGAAAGCGGCAACAACGCATCGAGCACTGCAGTGCGTGCTTTGATCAAACAATTCGTCGCTAGCGAGAACCCCAAGAAACCCCTCTCTGACAACCAGTTGTCTGAAATGCTCAAAGAGCAAGGCATTGAATGCGCGCGGCGTACCGTCGCTAAATACCGCGAAGCCTTGCGCATCGCTCCCACCACGCTACGTAAGTCTTTGTAAATGCAAACCCTACATTTGTTCCTGCCTTGTGCGGCAGGCGTTGAGACCTTTCTTGCGCAAGAGGTGCAAAGCATCTGCGGCATCACAACAGACGATTTGCGCGTCTTGCGAGCTGGTGTGATGGTGCGTGGTAATTGGCGTTTCGTGTTGTTGCTGAACTTGCATAGCCGTTTGGCGCAACGCGTCTTGGTTGAAGTGGCTTATGCACCGTATCGCCAAGAACAAGACTTGTACGCCACTGCTAGCGCAGTAGCGTGGGAGCAGTGGTTCACGCCCAAACAAAGTTTCAAAATTGAAATCACGGCGCAACACAGCCCGCTCAAGAGTTTGAATTTCGCAGCTTTAAAAATCAAAGACGCAGTGGCCGATCGATTCCGCGAACAGACAGGTGTGCGCCCCAATGTGGAAACGCGTTGGCCCGATGCGCGCATTTATGCGCATTTGACGCATGAGCAACTCACCCTCTACATCGATACCTCGGGTGAACCTTTATTCAAACGTGGTTGGCGCACCGACAAAGGCGACGCGCCTTTGAAGGAAACCTTGGCTGCTGCGATGTTGGCCGCAAGTGGTTGGAGCCAAGGCGATGGATCGACAGACAACCCCAACGGATGGTGCGACCAAGGCGTTCCCTTGTATGACCCGTGTTGCGGTAGCGGCACGATTGCGATTGAAGCAGCACAAATTGCGTGCCGCATTGCTCCGGGTGTGTTGCGACGCTTTGGGTTCGAGAAGCTATTGCCGTTTGCTCCACGCGAATGGCAAGACCTGTTGACCCAAGCCCGTGCCCAACAATGCGCGCCGCGTGTCAAAGTGTTTGGTAGCGATGTGGCCTTTCGTATGGTCGATTTTGCCGAGCGCAATGCAGAGCGTGCGGGCGTGGCCAGCGCGATTGAGTTTCGCGGTGGCGATGCTTTACAACGGTTGCCGCCGTCTGAACACGCAGGCGTGATGTTGGTCAATCCTCCTTATGGCGAGCGGATTGAAACAGCAGGTGTGGCTGGCCCGTCTGGTTCACGCGAGTCTGCGCAAACAGAAGACGGAGGCGACTTCTTTGCGCAACTGGCGACGCATTGGAAAAAGAATTACGCGGGTTGGACGGCTTGGATGTTGACGCCAGATCTCAAGTTGCCGAGTCGTATGCGTTTCAAAGAGTCACGTCGTGTGCCAATGTGGAATGGCCCGATCGAGTGCCGCATGTTCCGCTTCGATTTGCGTGCGGGTTCTATGCGTGACAAACCCGCGATCAAGTGACGGAGATTGCTTCTCAAACGATTGTGTTGGACACGAATATCGTGCTTGACCTGTGGCTTTACTTGGACCCTGCTACGCCTGCTTTGCGCGAGGCTTTAACTTCTAAGCGTGTGGATTGGGTGGCTACGCAAGCGATGCGGGATGAGTTGGAGCGGGTGCTTGCTTATCCGCATATTGTTTTGCGTATGCAAAAGGGTGGGTTGGTGGAGGAAGATGTGTTGGCGCAGTTTGATCGGTTTGCGCGGGTAGTGCCAGTTGCTGATCGGGCGCCTTATGTTTGCAAAGACGCAGATGATCAGAAGTTTATTGATCTTGCCTGTGCTTATTCTTGTTTGCTGGTTAGCAAGGACAAGGCTGTGTTGACTATGCGGAATCGCTTGGCGCGGGTTGGGATTTCAGTCGTTTCTTGGTTTGCTGCTGAGGGCTTGACTCGCAATTAAAGTCATGTCGAGGCTTTTAGAAGTTGTAGCAAAGTTTGTAGTGCGTGCGAAATGGTCGCTTGGCGTACTGCAGCTCGGTCGCCGGTGAATTGCATGCGTTCGGTTTTGACCCATGCGGTCTCAGCGCCTAGGGTGGGGCCGGTGTCGCTGGGTACGCCCCATGCAAACCACACGGTGCCGACGGGTTTGTCTTTGGAGCCACCCGTCGGGCCCGCTACGCCCGTGACGGCAATGGAGACTTGCGCGCGCGAGTGGCGCAATGCACCAAGCGCCATGGATTGTGCGGTGATTTCGCTGACTGCGCCGTGTTCGGTGAGGATGGCGTTGTCTACGCCCAGCATGTCGTGTTTGGCTTCGTTGGAGTAGGTCACAAATCCACGTTCGAACCATTGGCTGGAGCCCGCCAGGTCGGTGCAGTGGCCTGCGATCAATCCGCCTGTGCAACTCTCCGCAGTAGTGAGCATCCAGCCGTGTTGCATCAAGGTGTCGGCAACTGCGGTGACCAATTGCGCGATAGAAGCTTGCGAGGCACTTGATGGGGCGTGGTGCTTTGATCCGGCGTCTGTCATAAGACCCTCCATAAAGAGATGACCAACAAAGTACAAAAGGCAGCGACAAAGTCGTCGAACAAGATGCCCCAACCGCCGCGCCATCCGAAGCCTTTGAAGGTTTGGTCAGCCCAGCGCACGGGACCGGGTTTGGCGATGTCGAAATAGCGGAACAACACAAAGGCTGCGAACTGTGCGAGCCATCCGCATGGTGTGATGAGCCACAAGACTAACCAGAATGCGACGATTTCGTCCCACACGATGGCGCCGGGATCGGCGACACCTAAATGCCGTGCGGTGAGTGTGCAGGCCCACCAGCCAATGAGTGTGGATGCTCCAAGGAGCACACCTATTTCCATCGGCGAGAGCCAGAGTTGGATGACTAAAAACGAAGCCCATGCCCACAGCGTGCCAACTGTTCCAGCGCCCAAGCGACTCAAGCCCGCGCCGAATCCGAGCGCAATGAGATGTGCTGGATGGGCTTTTAAAAATTGCTGGTTCAACATGGGTCAAGCGAAATGGTCAAAGGAAGCAAAGCGTCGCGTGATCGGTTGGCCTTCAGGATCCATAACAACCAAGCCTTGCGCCTCTGTAATACGACCGATACGCGTCACAGGTGTATTACTTTCCCACGCGGCAGCGTGCACCATTTCTCGCTGATGCACAGGCGCGGTGAAACACAGTTCATAGTCGTCGCCACCAGCCAGTGCGAACTCCAAGCGTTTGTTCCAAGGCAGTTGCGCCAGTGTTGGGCTGATGCCTGCTGCTTGTGCGTCTTCACCGAATGTATTGCTCTGTTGTAGCCAAGTGGTGTCGATTTGTGCGCCCACTTGTGAGCGTTGCAGGATGTGGCCTAAGTCACCCAAAAGTCCATCGCTCACATCAATCGCTGCGTTGGCGATGGCGCGCAGTGCGAGGCCTAATGCGACGCGTGGCATCGGCATTTCCATGCGCGCACGCACGGACTCAAACGCTTTTGCGTCTATCGATTGCGTGCCACGAAATACTTCAAGCGCCAAACGTGCGTCACCGACGGTGCCGCTCACATAAATATCGTCACCTACTTGTGCGTTTTGCCGTAGCAAGGCGTCACCAGGTGGCACTTCGCGCCGCCTACCAGCTCGCAATGGTGTTCGTTGGCAAGTTGCAAAAGCCCTTCTGAAAAACCTTCTAGCCACACTTCGTCGATGCGCGGAAGCGATAAGGCCAACGTAAATGCGGTTGGTTCTGCCCCGCAGGCGGCTAAGTCGCTCAAGTTGACGGCGAGTGCTTTGTGACCTAGGCGCGCGGGGTCTGCCGTGCTCAAAAAATGGCGCCCTTCCACCAGCATGTCGCTGGAAACGGCCATGTGCATGCCGGGGGTGGGCGCCAGTAAGGCGCAATCGTCACCAACTCCGAGCACTGCGCGCTGGGAGGGGCGTTTGAAATAGCGCGTGATCAGATCAAATTCGCCCATGCAATTCAGTGCAAATTGCGTTTCGACGGGTCGCTGCTCAGGGCGTCGAGCACAAACATTGGAATATCGACGTCAAATTTTTCACCATCTTCAGCGACACAAAAATAACTGCCGTGCATGGTGCCGGTGGGTGTGCGCAAGCGGGTTCCGCTGGTGTATTCGAACTGTTCGCCGGGTTTCAGGAGCGGTTGGTGGCCGACTACGCCCAGGCCTCGAATTTTTTCGTGCATGCCTTCTGCGTCGTTGACATTCCAGGTGCGCGAGATCAGTTGCGCGGGGATGGTGCCTGTATTGGTGATGGTGATGGTGTACGCAAATACATAGAGCGATGCGTCTGGGTCAGACTGCTCGGGCAGGTATTGCGGGTGGACTTCGACTTGAAAAGAGTAACGGTGCATGGGACTGATTTTGACGCAAGCCCAAGGCGCTACGAATAAGGGTAATGGCGGAGGTGAAATAATCCTCCCATGACACGCGCCCCTTCCACCTTTCGTATCGCCCCTTCCATTTTGTCTGCCGACTTCGCCCGCTTGGGTGAAGAAGTGCACAAGGTCATCGCCGCAGGTGCCGATTGGATCCACTTTGACGTGATGGATAACCACTATGTGCCCAACCTGACCTTTGGGCCCATGGTTTGCCAGGCTTTGAAGCCCCATGCCAAAACTGCTTCGGGCCAAGCGGTACCGATCGACGTGCATTTGATGGTTTCGCCCGTCGATGCTTTGGCCGCGGCATTCGCCCAAGCCGGCGCCGACTTGATCAGCTTTCACCCCGATGCCAGCGACCATGTGCACCGCAGCATCCAGGCCATCAAAAGCCACGGCGTGAAAGCGGGCTTGGTGTTCAACCCCGCGGAACCGCTTGATGTGTTGGAGTGGACGATCGACGATATCGACCTTATCTTGATCATGAGTGTGAACCCGGGCTTTGGCGGGCAGAGCTTTATCGACTCGGCTTTACGCAAAATTGAAAAAGTTCGCAAACTGATCGATGCCAGCGGCCGCGATATTCGTCTGGAAGTTGACGGCGGCATCAAAGTAGACAACATCCGACGCGTCGCAGATGCTGGCGCGGACACGTTTGTCGCAGGTAGTGCGTTTTTTTTTTTTGTTTTTTGCGCGCCAATTAGTGAACGAGCGCGTAGCACAAGCGCGCGAGCGCTTACCCGCCGGGCTCACGCCTGCGC
>RFTR01000136.1 GCA_009923345.1 Betaproteobacteria bacterium | reverse complement strand
GCTGAAAAACTCAACCGCCTAGAAGAGATGGAAAAGCTACTGCGATCCATCATTGGCAAGGATAAATCACACTTCAATGCCTACAACGCCTTGGGATTTTCATTAGCTGATCGAAATATTCGGTTAATTGAGGCAAAGGAGTTGATCGTCAAAGCACTCACTTTGTCTCCGGGTGATCCTTTCATCACTGACAGTCTCGGCTGGGTGGAATTTCGGCTTGGCAATCTCAACCAAGCGCTTGTCCTCTTGGAGAAAGCTTTCAAAGACCGCGCGGATGCAGAAATCGCTGCACACCTAGGTGAAGTGCTGTGGCAACTCAAGCGCGAGAGTGATGCGATTGCCGTCTGGCGCCAAGGGTTAGAAATAGCGCCAACCAACGAAACGTTGCAACAAACTCTGCAACGCTTCAAACCTGGCATCTAACCATGCGTGTCTGGGCCAGTCTCTGGCTTGTCGTTTGCATTGCGGCCTGCACAACAAGTCCCACACCTCTTCGCTCCAATTCAACAAAAGCACCTGCTGAGAAGCAATGGCAAGGACGCATCAGCGTGACTGTGCAGAGTGATCCTCCTCGCAATATGAGTTCTGGCTTTACCTTAGAAGGTGATACACGTTTGGGCGAACTCAATTTATTCTCTCCGCTGGGGACGACCCTCGCGACAATGCAATGGAGCCCCACTTCCACGCAATTACTACAAGGCAGTCAACAGCGACGTTTTGACTCTTTGGAACATTTGACGCAAGAGACAACAGGGGCTGCGTTACCAATTGACGCCATGTTTGACTGGCTACAAGGTATTGGAACTGCTTCTCCTGGATGGCAAGCAGATCTCTCTGCCATTTCTCAAGGTACTTTGGTTGCCAAACGTTTGACGCCAGAGCCTTTGGTAATACTTCGTATCAAACTCGACTCACCTTAACCCCATGCTGCAATCGCTCCATCACGTACTAGCGCCTGCCAAGCTAAACCTTTTCTTGCACATCACGGGGCGTCGTGCAGATGGTTATCACTTGCTGCAGTCTGTTTTCATGTTGATCGATTGGTGTGACACCTTGCATTTTGATGCCAAGTTGGATGGAACTATCCAACGTATAGACCTCACTACACCTTTGCCAGCAGATGACTTAGTCGTTCGCGCTGCGCGCGCACTGCAAACTGCCAGCGGTACAACTCTTGGTGCTGAAATTCGTATCGACAAACAAATACCTGCTCAAGCCGGTATGGGCGGTGGCTCCTCTGACGCTGCGAGTACGCTTTTGTCGTTGAATAAATTGTGGGGACTGAACTGGCCAATCGCGCAGCTACTTCCCATAGGTTTGGCTTTAGGCGCCGATGTACCTTTCTTTTTGCATGGCTACAACGCTTGGGTGGAGGGTATTGGAGAAAAAATAAGCCCTGTTTTAGTGCCTCCCAGTCGCTTTGTAGTAGTCAAACCCCATGCAGGCATTGAAACAGCACGAATCTTTAGCCATCCCTCCCTAGAGCGCAGTACCAAAACTGCTACAATTTCCGACTTTGCTGAGCAACCATACGACTTTGGTCGTAATGACTTGCAACCAGTGGCTCTGGCGTTGTGTCCCGAAGTAAAAAAAGTCCTTGAGTGGCTGCAATCTTTCGGCTTGAAACCTCGCATGACCGGCTCTGGTAGCGCAGTGTTTGCGCAACTACCCGAGCACATGGTGGTGGACTCCCCGCCAGACAACTGGCAAATGCAAATCTGTCGCAACATGGTGTCTCACCCTCTGAGCGAATGGATGGGCAGCAACGGTTAACGGTTAGTGGCTGAGAGGCGGCTGACCTGTGTAGGGGAATCGCCAAGTTGGTTAAGGCACCGGATTTTGATTCCGGCATGCGAAGGTTCGAATCCTTCTTCCCCTGCCAAATCTCTCATCTGCGCATGACGGCTTACAAGCGTCATTGGTTTTGAAGCGAAGGTCATCCGTCAATATGTCGACTCCCACACCTGACTTCATGGTTTTTACCGGTAACGCCAACCCCGTGTTAGCGTCTGAAATTGCTTGGCATTTAGGTATTGAGCTTGGCGCAGCCCAAGTGGGTCGTTTTTCAGATGGCGAAGTAACGGTAGAGATCAACCAAAACGTGCGTGCGCGTGATGTGTTTGTGGTGCAGCCAACCTGCGCGCCGACCAACGAAAGTTTGATGGAATTACTCATCATGGTCGACGCCTTAAAGCGTGCATCGGCAGAACGCATCAGTGCGGTCATCCCCTATTTTGGGTATGCCCGCCAAGACCGTCGCCCTCGCTCGAGTCGTGTGCCGATTTCAGCCAAGATGGTGGCGGACTTGTTGCAAACGGTTGGTGTAGCGCGTGTTTTGACGATGGATTTGCATGCAGACCAGATTCAAGGTTTTTTTGATATTCCGGTAGACAACATTTATGCATCGCCTGTTTTGCTGGGTGACTTAAATTTGAAAAACTACAACGATTTGATCGTCGTGTCCCCAGACGTGGGTGGTGTGGTCCGTGCCCGAGCATTGGCCAAACAGCTCAATTGCGATTTGGCGATCATCGACAAACGTCGCCCTAGGGCTAATGTGTCAGAAGTGATGCATGTGATTGGCGATATCGATGGGCGCAACTGCGTCATCATGGACGACATGATCGATACCGCTGGCACCTTGGTGAAAGCGGCTGAAGTTTTGAAAGAGCGTGGTGCCAAAAAAGTCTATGCGTATTGCACGCATCCGATTTTTTCAGGCCCCGCGATTGAGCGTATTGCCAAAGGCGATGCGCTTGACGAAGTGGTAGTGACCAACACCATTCCGTTAACCGACGCGGCGCAAGCCTGTCAAAAAATTCGCCAACTCACGGTGGCACCGTTGATCGCAGAGACGATTCAACGTATTGCCAAAGGTGAGTCGGTCATGAGTTTGTTTTCTGACCAAGACCAGCTGTTCTAAACACGGTTTATTCAGACAACATGCAAGCGGGGTTGGTAACCAACCTTTTTTTTAATCGGAGTCACACTGGTCGCGGTGGACTCTTACAGGAGTTAGTTATGAAATTTGTCGCTTTTGAGCGCGCTAAGCAGGGAACGGGTGCGAGCCGCCGTCTGCGTATCACCGGTCGTACGCCCGGTATCGTCTATGGCGGAAAAGGTGAACCCCACCTCATCGAACTTGACCACAACGCACTGTGGCATGCTTTGAAGAAAGAAGCGTTCCACGCCTCTATCTTAGACATGGAACTCAATGGAGCCAGTTCACAGGTGCTGTTGCGCGACGTGCAATACCACCCTTTCAAGCAACAAGTGCTACACATCGACTTCCAACGCGTCGATGCCAACACTAAGATGCACAAGAAAGTACCTCTGCATTACAGCGGTGAAGAAAATTCACCTGCTGCAAAAATTGATATGTGTTTGATCAACCACGTGATGACCGAACTCGAAGTCTCTTGCTTGCCTAAAGACTTGCCAGAGTTCATCGCCATCGATTTGAGCAAATTGACCAAAGGACATTCTTTGCATGTCAACGATATCACCTTGCCTCCTGGTGTGGTCGCTGTCACCCATGGCAAATCCAACCCTGTGTTGGTCGCTGTGGTGGCTACTAAAGCTGAAGATCCAACACCTCAGCAAGCAGCTGCCGCTGCTACAGCCGCTCCTGCAGCTGCACCTGCTGCCAAGAAATAAATTTTCTTGTAAGCACTTAAGGCCCACTTCGGTGGGCCTTTTTGTTTGCAGCTTCTACGTCAACCTCACCGATAATTTGCCACATGATCAAGTTGTTTGTTGGCCTGGGCAATCCTGGCCCTGAATACGAAAACACGCGCCACAACGCGGGGTTTTGGTGGATAGACGCGGTTGCCCAAGATCTCAAAGCACCATTTCATGCGGAGCGCAGCTACCATGGCTTGGTTGCGAAAACCAGTTTTCAAGGCCATCAAGTGTGGTTACTCAAACCGCAAACCTTTATGAATGTGTCTGGCAAGTCGGTTCGTGCATTGGCGCAATTTTTTAAAGTAACGTCTGAAGAAATATTGGTTGTCCACGATGAGTTAGACATTGCACCTGGCGAGGCCAAGATCAAGCTTGGTGGCGGCCATGCGGGCCACAACGGCTTGCGCGATATCCACGCCCAACTTGGTACTGACCAGTATTGGCGTTTGCGTATAGGCATTGGTCACCCCGGTGTGAAAGAAGAAGTGGCTAACTGGGTTCTCAAAAAACCTGCACCTGATCAACGTAACGCCATAGAAGACTGCATTTCACGTGCACGCTCTGCAGTACCATTTTTGTTATCTGGCGATATGGTGAAGGCGACACAGTTGGTGCATACAGCCAAACCACCAAGACCCAAGACCCCACGCCCAGAAGCTGAGTAATTAAGAAGCCGCTTGGTTTTGCAAGCGGCGAAACTTTTCCCACAAAGTTTCTTGCGATTCCACATGCTGTGGATGAATGGGAATACAGGCTACAGGGCACACTTGCACACACTGCGGCTCGTCAAAGTGGCCTACGCACTCAGTGCATTTATCGGGGTTAATCTGATAGATTTCAGGCCCTAAAAAGATAGCTTCATTCGGGCACTCTGGCTCGCACACATCGCAGTTAATGCATTCGTCGGTGATCATCAATGCCATATGCGTGCGCCTTATGCCTTGAGTTGCGTCTGGTGGTAGACAGGTTGAGGGGGCAAGTCTGCCAAATGCTCGGTATCTGCCCAACTCACAACTTGCCACTGACCATTGGTACATGACACATGGTTAATGCCCGCATTGGGAATATCGCAGACGCGCCTTCCATCCAAAGTATGTTGTTGAGCATGTCGCCAAATCATGTCGAGCACGCCGCCATGCGTGACCACCACCACATGGCCATCAACATACTGCGTTGCTAATGCATTCATGGTCTGCATCACACGGTCGTGGAAAACTTGTGCGCTCTCTGCGCCCTCCACCGCGACCTGTGAATTGAATGCCAACCATTGAGTCCACGCGTCTGGATGTTGGAGCTTGATTTCTTGCGCGGTCAGTCCCTCAAAAATACCGTAGCACTGCTCTTGCAAGCCAGGGTCTAGAACAGGCTCGAAGCCCAAAAGCTCAGCGACTGGTTGCGCTGTTTGGTGTGCGCGTTGCAAAACGCTACTCACAACACTATGGATTTCGCGCTTGTCAGCGCGCCATTGCGCGAGAGTCTGCGTGAAACGCATTTTGAGACGTTGGGCTTGCAATAGACCTATATCGTTCAAGGGAATATCAATCCGCCCTTGGAAACGCAACTCGCGGTTCCAATCGGTTTCTCCGTGGCGAATCAATAAAAAATCGGTCATTTTTTAGCGGATACGTTGGCGGCTTTTAAGACCATCAGTTTTTGATAGACAGCAGGCGACACCAAGTTATTGCCATCACCCTCGCCCCCGAGCAATGCAATTTCTCGCACAAATGTGCTTGAAATAAATTGATATGGTACGCTCGGCGTGAGAAACACAGTTTC
>RFTR01000135.1 GCA_009923345.1 Betaproteobacteria bacterium | reverse complement strand
CAAGTTGATTGCGGGTGCCAACGTGCCCATGCTTTTTCGGGCCGTTAGTTATCGCCATGAGTCTTTAGATGACTTAGTGGCACGCGCATTGGCTGGTGGCACACAAGGCGTGATGCAAGTGGCTGTCGCTGCCCCACAAATTCAAACCTCTCGTTCGTATGATCACCAAAAACATCACCATCAGCAATAAATTGGGCTTGCATGCGCGTGCCTCTGCCAAGCTCACCAAAACTGCTGGCGGATTTCCCTGCAACGTTTGGATCAGCAAAGGCGATCGCCGCGTCAATGCCAAAAGCATCATGGGCGTAATGATGTTGGCCGCAGGTATCGGCAGCGAAGTCACGCTTGAAGCAGACGGCGACCAAGAGCAAGCAGCGATGGACGCCTTAGAAAATTTGTTCAATGACAAGTTTGGCGAAGGCGAGTAATTTGCCATGAGTTTTTCCATCCACGGACTTGCTGTTGCCAGAGGTATCGCCATTGGGCGAGCCGTGCTGGTGGCTTCAAGCCGCGTGGATGTGGCGCATTACTTTATTGATGCGCAACAGGTCGGCGAAGAAATTCAGCGACTGGGCTTGGCCAGAGACGCCGTCAAAGCAGAGCTGCAAGACTTGCATGACAACCTGCCCAAAGATTCGCCACCAGAACTCAGCGCGATTTTGGAAGTGCATTTGATGCTCCTAGAGGACGAGATGCTGGCCGATGGGGTCACCCACTGGATCAAAGAACGGTTCTACAACGCCGAATGGGCGCTGACTTCGCAGCTTGACATCGTGGCGCGCCAATTCGACGAGATGGATGACGCTTATTTGCGTGAACGCAAAGGCGATTTAGAGCAAGTCGTTGAGCGGGTGTTGCGGCATATGAAGGGCGATGTGCATATGGCGCCTATGCCTGCACAGCGTCGACAAACGGGTGCACGGCAGCAAAACCTGCTGCTTGAAGATCAAATGGATGTGCCCTTAGTGTTGGTTGCGCACGATCTTTCACCGGCCGATATGCTGCAGTTCAAGCAAAGTGTTTTCACAGGTTTTGTCACCGATGTTGGCGGTAAAACTTCGCACACTGCCATTGTGGCGCGTAGTCTAGATATTCCTGCGGTGGTTGGCGCACGCACGGCCAGCCAGTTGGTGCGTCAAGACGATTGGATCATCATCGACGGCGATGCTGGGGTTGTGCTCGTCAATCCTTCGCCCATCATCTTGGCCGAATACGGTTTCAAGCAACGCCAAGCCGAAGTTGAGCGCGAACGCCTTTCTCGCCTAAGACACACACCCGCTGTGACCTTGGATGGGCAAAAGATCGAATTACTCTCCAATATTGAAATGCCTGAAGATGCGGCTTCCGCTTTGAGCGTGGGCTCTGTGGGCGTTGGTTTATTTAGAAGCGAGTTTTTGTTCATGGGCCGGATCGACAACTTGCCCGATGAAGAAGAGCAATATTTGGCGTATCGCAAAGCGGTTGAAGGCATGAAAGGCTTGCCCGTCACCATTCGTACAGTGGACATCGGTGCCGACAAGCCCCTAGACCGCACCCACAAAGACGAAGACCATTTGAACCCCGCATTGGGTTTGCGCGCAATTCGCTGGAGCTTGGCTGACCCCGATATGTTTTTAACGCAATTGCGTGCAATTTTGCGCGCTGCAGCGCATGGACAAGTGCATCTGCTGATTCCTATGCTGGCGCATGTGCAAGAGATCAAGCAAACATTGGTTTTGTTAGAAAGAGCAAGGCATCAACTCGATGCGCGCGGCGATAGCTATGGCCCCTTAAAAATTGGCGCCATGATCGAAATTCCAGCCGCTGCGTTGATGGTCAAAACATTTCTGCGCTACTTTGATTTCTTGTCGATTGGCACCAATGATTTGATTCAATACACATTGGCCATCGACCGCGCCGACGAGTCGGTGGCGCATTTGTATGACCCCTTGCATCCTGCGGTGTTGCGTTTGGTCGCCGATACGATTGCTGAAAGCAATACCCAAGGCAAGAGTGTATGTATATGTGGCGAAATGGCAGGCGATCCCACCTTGACCCGCCTTTTATTGGGTTTGGGTTTACGCAGTTTTTCAATGCACCCCACCCAAGTATTGGCGGTCAAGCAAGAGGTATTGCGCGCCGACGCCAAGCGTTTAGCACCATGGGCGCAGGGCGTGCTTGAGAGTGACAACCCAGCCGAGGCAATACTTAATTAAGCTTGTAATCCAGCCGAATGCGCTTGCTGGTCTGCATGGTATGAGCTACGCACCATCGCGCCTACAGCAGCATGTTTGAAGCCCATGGCATACGCTTTTTCTTCAAACATTTTGAAGGTGTCAGGATGCACATAGCGGCGCACAGGAATATGGCTGCTACTGGGTGATAAATATTGGCCGATGGTCAGCATATCGATCTGGTGATCGCGCATGTCTTGCATCACTGCCAAAATTTCGTCATCGGTTTCGCCAAGACCCACCATTAAGCCGCTTTTGGTTGGCACGTTGGGAAAGAGTTGCTTGAATTTCTTAAGCAAGCTCAAGCTGAACGCATAGTCGCTGCCGGGACGCGCTTCTTTGTAGAGACGCGGTACGGTTTCCATGTTGTGGTTCATCACATCGGGCGGCGCGGCTTTCAAAATTTTCAAAGCGCGGTCATCGCGACCGCGGAAGTCGGGCACCAAGATTTCGATCTGCGTGTGGGGCGAGAGCTCGCGGGTTCGACGAATGCAATCGACAAAGTGCTGACTTCCACCGTCGCGTAAGTCATCACGGTCGACGCTGGTGATCACCACGTAATTCAGTTTTAACGCGGCGATGGTTTGGGCTAGGTTTTCAGGCTCGTTCACGTCGAGCGGGTCAGGCCGACCATGGCCAACGTCACAAAACGGGCAACGGCGCGTGCATTTGTCACCCATGATCATGAAGGTGGCCGTGCCTTTGCCAAAACATTCGCCGATATTGGGGCAACTGGCTTCTTCGCAAACCGTCACCAATTTGTTGGCTCGCAAAATATCTTTGATCTCGTAAAACCGTGTGCTGGGCGAACCCGCTTTGACGCGAATCCAATCGGGTTTTTTCAAAACCTCGCCGGCTTGCACTTTGACAGGAATGCGCGATAGTTTGGCTGCCGCCTTTTGTTTGGCGGACGCGTTGTAGTTGTCAACGGTTTGCGCTTCGCGCACAACTTCGGGCGTATGGCTAGACATGTATGGGGACCCTGCGGTCAAGGGCTTAGATAGGTTACGAGCTTTTGGCCCAAAACGTCAGAGGCTTCTTGCCAACTGACTGAAACACCGATTGTAGAAAGATCCACCGTTTGCAAACTCGGATAGCCACACGGGTCGATGCGCGAGAAGGGAGATAGGTCCATCGCCACATTCAACGCAACACCGTGGTAGGTGCAATGGCGGCTGACTTTGATGCCGAGGGCGGCGATTTTGCCCAGACCAGTGAAGTCGGGTGTGGTGCTTTGTGAAAACTTTGCTTGTGGCCCTAGGCTGGATGACTCTTCTCGAGAAACGGAAGCTTCGAGCTTTTTTGGCCGTTGCTCTAAAACAGTATGACTTCTTGGATCATCCAATCGAACATAAATACCAGGCGCACCCCCTACACGGTGCCCCGTGATGCCAAATGCGAGCAAAGTGCGAATCACGGCCTCCTCTAAACGGTAGACATATTCTTTGACGAAATAGCCGCGCCGTTTCAGATCTAACAGGGGGTAGGCTACCGCTTGCCCAGGCCCATGGTAAGTTACTTGACCGCCGCGGTTGGTGGCAACGACCGCAATATCGCCGGTGGCCAAGAGATGTTCCGCGCGGCTGGCTAAACCAAGCGTAAAAACCGGCGGGTGCTCGCAGATCCAAAGCCTATCGGGTGTTTCGCCTGAGCGAGCGGCCGTGAAATCTTGCATGGCCACGTAAGTCGGCTGGTAGGGCACCTGCCCCAGCATCTCGATCACAGAACCACTTTCACCATGGGGTGGGTCGACAAGGTTTGGTAGAGCGCATCGAGCTGGTCGCGGCTGGTGGCTCTCACGGTGATGGTCACGCCCAGGTATTTGCCGCCCTTGCTTTCGCGCAATTCGATGGTGCTGGCGTCAAAAGTGGGGTCAAACTGCTTGGCTACATAAGTCACGGCGTGGATAAAGCCGTCTACCTGCAAGCCCATTACCTTGATGGGGAATAGGCAAGGGTATTCGATGAGAGATTCTTGGGTTGGTGCGGACATTGGAGTCAAATTATCCGCCCGTCGGTGATTTTTCGGGGCTATATGGGTTTTCACGTACAATGATAGGCTTTGCAGAATCAAATGAACGACCATGCGCGTTAACCCCATATTGTCTTTATGGCGTGTTGTGGGTGCGCAGGCACTGGTCGGAGTTTTGGTGGCGCTGGTTGCAGGGTATTTTTTTGGGCAGGTGTCCATTGGATATTCGCTCCTTTATGGTGCCATGGCAGTCTGTCTGCCTTCCGCGGTATTCGCCAAAGGCCTGACTAGTCGGGTAAGTACGGCAAATCCAGGTTCTGCAGTGATGGGATTTTTCGTGTGGGAAATGGCCAAGGTAGGCCTCACAGTGGCGATGTTGTTTGCCGCTCCCCGCGTAGTGACGGATTTAAGTTGGCCCGCCATGTTGGTGGGTCTTTTAGTGACGATGAAGGTGTATTGGTTGGCCCTTGGCATGCGCCGGGTGTTTTACCGATAAACCAAACTTAAAAAGAGTGAAAGCATGTCTGTAGAGTCAGTAGCACAAGGCCCCACCGCAGGTGAATACATCGGTCACCATCTGACGCATTTGCAAAATAAGCCAATGCAAGGTGTGATTGACTTCTCTGTCTACAACCTCGATTCCATTTTTTGGTCTGTTTTCTTGGGTGTTTTGGCCTGTTTCTTACTTTGGCGTGCTGCCAAAGGCGCTACGGCCCACGCGCCTGGCCGCTTTCAAGCCGCTGTTGAAATCCTTGTAGAGATGGTTGACAACCAAGCCAAGGGCATCGTGCACAACGCAAACAGCCGTAAGTTGGTCGCTCCTTTGGCGCTCACCGTGTTTATCTGGATCTTCTTGCTCAATGCCATGGACTTGTTCCCTGTCGATTTGTTCCCCATGATTTGGGAATCGATTTTTGGCGCCATGGGCGGTGACCCCCACCATGCCTACATGCGTGTCGTGCCTTCCGCCGACTTGTCCACCACGCTGGGCCTGTCAACTTCGGTCTTGTTGGTGTGCGTGTTCTACAACATCAAAATCAAAGGCGTTGGCGGTTGGGTGCATGAGTTGTTCTGCGCACCTTTTGGCGCCCATCCCCTTTTGTGGCCCGTGAATTTCCTCATGCAAATGATCGAATTCGCGGCCAAAACCGTGTCTCATGGCATGCGACTTTTCGGCAATATGTATGCGGGCGAACTCGTCTTCATGCTGATTGCCTTGATGGGTAGCTATGCCGCGATGTCTTTGCCCGGTGTGTTGTTGCCGATTGGCCACATCATTGCCGGCTCTATTTGGGCCATCTTCCACATCATGATCATCACCTTGCAGGCGTT
>RFTR01000134.1 GCA_009923345.1 Betaproteobacteria bacterium | reverse complement strand
AACTGTGTATCTAGAGCTGCAAGCTCCTGACCAAGATTGCCGATAAGACAGCCACGCTTAAAGTCGAATTTCACCATGCCATTTTTTGCATTTACAGTGAAATTAACCAATCGCTGTAGCGGTGTTTGTGAAGTGTCGTCAAAAATACGGTCCATTTTTTTAGCGTAATACGCTTCGTAATTGTCAATTACGGCGTGTCCAAAATGATCTTTGCTTTTAAAGTAATAGTAGAAGGAGCCTTTGGGTACGCCAACACGTTTGAGAACTTCATCAATACCTGTTATTTGAAACCCGCGCTCAGTTAAAAGTTCGGTTCCACACCAAACCAAAGCGTTGCGAGTGTCTGAACGTGTTGAGGCGCGAATGCCGCTTTTGCTGGGACTCGACGCATCATGACTGATGAGGTTTTCTGACATGCAAGATTCTCCGATTGGCATTTGATTTTTTTACTAAGGCTTATTGGGGCCAGTAGCGTTTTTTTACCAATTTCTTGTAAAGCTTCCCTGTTGGCAAACGCGGTAGCTCCAAGTCGAAATCTATCGATCGCGGGCATTTGAAGTCTGCTAATTTTTCCCGACAAAATGTCTGTAGCTCTTCCGCTAAAGCTGGGCCAATATCGGATGCGTGAACTGGTTGTACAACTGCTTTAACTTCCTCACCCAAATCATTATTGGGAATACCGACAACAGCTGCGTCCATTACTTTCGGATGTTGTAGCAACACATTTTCGATTTCTTGGGGATAAATATTGACGCCACCGCTAATAATCATGAAGGCTTTTCGGTCTACCAAATAAAGATACCCTTGCTCATCGAGGTAGCCAATGTCACCCAGTGTCGTCCAGCCCAAGGAGTTACGTGTTTGTGAAGTACTGACAGAGTCATTGTGATAAATGAACTGAGGGCCATCTGAGAAATAAACAGCGCCTATCTGACCCACGTCTAACGGAATTCCTTCTTCATCACAAATATGCAGTTTGCCTTGTGAAGCACGACCCACCGACCCTTTGTGTTGCAACCACTCAGCGGGCGTGATACTACAAAAACCATTGTTTTCAGTCCCTGCATAGTATTCGTGCACGATTGGCCCCCACCATTCAATCATTTGTTCTTTAACATCAATTGGGCAAGGTGCAGCAGCGTGCACAGCCATTTTCATAGATGACAGATCGAATTTTTCACGTGTCGCTAGGTCAAGCTTGAGCAATCGCACAAACATAGTGGGTACCCATTGACTGTGAGTGATGCGGAATCGCTCAATGGTCTGCAGGGCCAGAAGTGCGTCAAATCGTTCCATGACCGTAACGGTCCCCCCCATTTTGATCACCGTCATGCTGTGACGCAGAGGTGCAGCATGGTAGAGAGGTGCGGTAGATAGGTAATGACTGTTGGCGTCGTATCCAAACAGAGGCGACAGCAACGTCACCAACATGGTTTGTTGGCCTGCAGCTGTCTTAGGCAATGGCCAAAGCACTCCTTTTGGCCGTCCAGTTGTGCCCGACGAATAAAGCATATCACCGCCTTGCAAGGGTTGTGCAATAGCAGAGGTCGGTTTTTTCGCGCATTGAGCAACCCAATCTCCATGCGCTCTTTGTTCAACACATGCACCTAAGCTCATGCATTGCAGTGAACTGGGTAGCTTGGAGAACAAATCTTGGTCAGCAGACTCCACAGTTGCCGAATAAACAAACAAGCGTGCACCGCAATCCCGAATGATGTATTCAATCTCGTCGGCTGTCAGGCGAGTACTTACCAGCGTGTAGTAGACGCCACTTCGATCCAAACCAAAGCAAAGCTCCAGTAATTCACGGCAGTTATTCATCAGCACGGCCACATGGTCGCCTGGAAGGATTCCTAAATCTGAAACCAAATGCGCAACTTGGTTTGCACGGTCTTCGAGTTGTGCGTATGTGACTTGCTCACCACTCTCGCACATCTGAAATGCAACTTTTTCAGGATCAACGTTGACAGGTTGAATAGGAATTAGCATCAAGCCCCCATTTTTAATGGGCAATACAGACTTTGCCGAACTGAGCACCGCTCTTCAAATACGTCATGGCTTCTTTGAGATCCTCGAATGCAAACACCTTATCGGTCACGGGCACGATCTTGTGCTGTGCCATTGCACGTAACATTGCCTCCATGCCATCACGGTGCCCAACGGTTACGCCTTGAAGACGAACTTGGCGAGTGATGATGTGGCCTAAAGAGGTGTTTACACTGCTTCCCGACAAGATGCCAATCATTGCCAAAGTACCGCCTGGACGAATGCAGCGAAGAGATTGTGGAAGTGTTTTTTCACCACCTAACTCCAAAATCAAATCGTAACCACGCCCCTCAGTAATCTCGCGGGTGGCTTTTGCCCATTCTGGCTGTTCACGGTAATTAATTACGGCATCAGCACCCAAGGCGACTGCACGATCCATTCGCTCGTCGCTTGAACTGATGACTGTGACATGTGCTCCTAAACTTTTGGCGAACTGCAGTGCAAACAAAGCAACGCCGCCGCATCCTTGTACTAAAACTCGATCGCCTGTCTTGACATGACCGTTAGTGACCACAGCACTCCATGCAGTCAATGCGGCGCAAGGAAGGCTTGCAGCATGGATATCGCTCAGGTAGTCAGGGACTCGAACCACGCCCTGCTCAGACAGACACATCACTTCAGTCATGGTCCCATCAATAGGCCCCCCCAAAGATTGGGTGAGTCTTTGCAAATCTGGTTCGCCCCCGATCCAACCCTGAAAGTATGTGGGGCAGACTCGATCACCTATCTGAACACGCGAAACGCCTACCCCAACTTCAATAACTTCCCCAACACCATCTGAGATGGGAATCAATGGCAATTGACCGGTATAGCTACCATAGCCACGCTCAGGCACAACGAGGTCGCGGTAATTGAGCGAAGAAGCGCGCATTCGAACTAAGACTTCACCATTCATCGCTGTCGGCTCAGGACGCTGTGAAAGTTTTAGGTTGTCAATTCCCCACTCCCCCTCAATTTGAAAAACGCGCATCTAGATTGCTCCTGGTTTGAAACGAAAGTCATTTGCCACACGCTCCAGCAGCATTGCAGTCGATCCGTCAGCTAAAGAAGCTGCGTGGGCTGCAGTGAGATGCCTTAAAAAAGCATAGCGATCTAAAAACCCTTCCGCCCCCATAGCGTGCAGGAGAGTTCCCAATTGAGTCTGAGCCATACTTGTTGCATAAAGTTTCGCTTGGGCCGCAGCAACTTGAACCTCACCACTGTTGTCAATGAGGTCACACGCCTCCCTCACCAATAGCTCACCCGCTTGTAATGCTGTTGCTGCTTGCGCGACCTGCCAACGCCAGCCTTGGTATTGATCTAATGACTGGCCAAATGCAGTTCGCTTGTGTCCATAAACGCTCACATCGGTCAAAGCTTGAGACACCATAGCGCAACACATTGCCGCAACATAAGTGCGCGCACGATTGATAGCACCCATGATGTCAACAATCGCTTTTCCTGGTTCGTACAAGAGGTGAGATGAATCGCAATAGACATTTGTCAAGCGAAATCCACCAATACCCATGCTACTCAGGGCGCTACTGGTGGCAACGGCAACACGCTCAAAACCTAGAGAGTCAGCACGGATAAAAAATGCCGCAATTCCTTTGACTCCAGAACCCACTTGAGTTTGTGCGTAAACCACGACACCGTCAGCATGAGCAGCATTAATGATCCAAGTCTTTGACCCGTTCAGCAACCAACCATCGCCATTTTGGATAGCCGTGGTTTGAATTTGCCCCAAATCTGATCCGGCGCCAGGTTCAGTGAGGGCAGTGCATGCAACGAAGTTGCCACGCATCAAATCATTTGAATAAAGAGGTGACAACTCATTGGGCGATGCTTTCACCAACTGAACTGCAACGTTGTGTGAATTCACCAAAGCCATAGCAGCACTGAAATCAATCTGCGCTAACTTTTGCAGAACCTTTACCTTGTCACCAAAAGACAAACCAAATCCACCTAAGTCAAGCGGCACTTGTAGGCTTAATAATCCCACAGCACCAGCAGGCCCAAACAATGCACGTCGATCAAAAAGACCCCGCCCCCATTGGGGTGCATTCGGAACTAGGTGCAGTTGCGCAAATTGATCTGCCTCTTCAAATATGCTTGTCCCGAGCTTGGAAATCTCTCTTGAATCAAAGGTCATTTTTTATGCCTTGCTTGTCGGCTTGTTATGTCTTGCGATGGGTTGACTCGAACGTAACCACCGCCAACAAGAGGCAACCAACGGCACCAGTCCTTTTGGCAAGAAAATAGTAGCCATCACCAAAATTAATCCATATGTGATGAGGCGAAAACTGTCTGCAAACCGTAAAAGCTCGGGCAAAAATGTGACCGAGACTGCGCCAACTATGGGGCCCGTTAGCGTCCCGCTACCGCCCAAAATGACCGCCAAAATAATGTTCAGAGATTGATCGACACCGAACGGCTCAGGATTTAAAAAACCAATGTAATGAGCATAAAGAGTCCCAGCTAAACCAGCCAAAATTGAACTCATAACAAATGCAAACAACTTATAGCGTGAAGTAACGACCCCAATGGCTTCTGCTAGGTCTTCGTTTTGGCGTATAGCCAACATCACCCGACCCGCACGAGAGTGCAACACCAAAGCGCAACAAGTAGTTGCCAATACTGCTGCTAACAAAGCCAGTGCGTAATAGTTGAGATTACTCCGCCCCTCGAAACTGAAGACATTCCCGAAAAGTATCAACTCACTTGGCCGTGGCACATCAGGTATGCCAGCTTCGCCCCCAGTGAGTGCGCGAAACGTCATGAGCACTATAAAGATGACCATGTTGTACGCTAGCGTAACGATTGAAAAATAGTGGCCTTTCACACGAAGGCTTGGATACCCCGCCACTATTGCCAATAAGCCTGTGAGCAAAGGCGCAATTACTAGCGTTGCCCAAACCGAAAACCCATAATTCATTGTCAATAAGGTTGATATGTAGGCACCTATGCCCATAAATCCCGCTTGCGCAATCGACACATAACCTACAAATCCTTGCGTCAAATTTTGGCCTTGCGCAAGCACAATCCAAATCAAAGCCAAGGTCATCAAATGAATGTAGTAAGGAGATTTGAAGGCATGAGGTAATGCCAAAGCAACTGCCACAACAGCAAAACTGAACATCAAAGGATTGGTAAAAAGGCGTCTCATTTTTTCCCCATCAAGCCTTGTGGCATGACCAACAAGACCAAGATCATGATTAAGAAGGAAATCACATCCTTATAGGCTGACGATAAAAACCCTGCTGCCAAGGACTCGCTGACACCCAAAACCAAGCCCCCCAAAATTGCACCTGGTAATGATCCAAGTCCACCCAATATCAATACGGCAAAACCTTTCACCGCAAAACTTTCACCTACGCCAGGCGCAAGAGCTAACAAAGCGCCAATGAGCGCACCTGCAGCCACCCCTAGGGCGGAAGAAATACCAAATACAACAGATGAGACAAAGTTCACATTGACACCCATTAGCACCGCTGCATGCCGGTTTTGAGCCACAGCGCGAACAGA
>RFTR01000133.1 GCA_009923345.1 Betaproteobacteria bacterium | reverse complement strand
TCTTCTTCACTAATGCCCGCGCGACGCAGTGAGGTCACGAACAAGGTGTCTAAGTTGTTTCCGCCGAATGCACACATGGCAGGTTTAGCGGTCGGCACTGCAAGTGACCGATCTAACTTGCCCTCTGGTGTGAAACGCGACACCAAGCCTGCATCGGTCGCGCAAACCCAGTAGCAACCATCTGCGTCTATTGCCGCACCATCTGGGCGACCAAGATGCTGGTACATGTCCACAAACACACGTTGCTTGTGCGGAGTTCCTGAATCCACGTCGTAATCAAACGCCCATACGGTTTGTCGACTCGTATACGTATCTGCCAAATACATGGTGCGGCCATCTGGGCTGAAGGCAAGTCCGTTAGGAACAATCAAATCGTCCATCAAGCGAGTCAGTTGATGGTCGTTTCCAAATCGGTACAAAGACCCAACGTTCTTACCCGCCTTGGTATCGTTGAACATAGTGCCCGATAAAAATCTGCCTTGCCTGTCGCAGCGTCCATCGTTGAAGCGCATGGGTTGTATCGGATGTTCTACATCCGCGAGTTTTGTATGCGTGCAAGCACCATGGGGATTGAGTTGCACTTGGTAGATGCCCGTCTCCATGGCGACTATCCATCCGCCATGGGTGCACATGGCCATCGAGCCCACCATTTCTGGCATTTGCCATTGGCTCAGTACATCAGAAGACGCGTGCCAGCGATAGATCTTGCCAACAGGAATATCTAGCCAATACAAAGCTGATTCTTCTGCAACCCAGACGGGACTTTCCCCAGTTTCACATTGGGCTTCAGAAACGAGCGTGTAATTTGTTGTCACGTGGCGATGTTAATGCGTGTCAAAATCATCTGTGGAGTCTTAAATATTCGGAGCAAAAAATGAGCGAGCAACAAGCTAGAAAATATATTCGTCGTGTCGTCACAGGACATGATGCACAAGGTCGATCGATCTTCACAGAAGACCAACTGGCACCGTCGGTTCATACCAACCCTAAAAGAGTGGGGTACCACCTGACGCAGTTATGGATGACCGACCAAACCCCTGCATTCGTTGGCAACGAACCAGATCCGACTTCTCGCCCTTTGAAACTCGAGCCCCCTAAAAACGGAACCGTGGTGCGCATCATTGAATTCGGACCAGAGGGCGAGTGGCTAGAAAAAATAGATACTCAAGACACCAAAATAGCTTGGGGTGCTTTGGGAACCGACACCGCATCGACCAACAAAAAGGGCGGTGCAAAACACCCCTTTATGCACCGCACCGAGTCGGTTGACTATGCCTTGGTATTAGAAGGCGAGATCACCATCGTGCTCGACAACGAAGAAGTCTTGCTGAAAACTGGTGACTTCCTCGTAGAGCGCGGTACCAACCATGCATGGGCCAATCGTTCAGGCAAGGTGTGCCGCATGCTGTTTGTGTTGATCGATGGAAAGTTCGATCCTGAAATTTCCAAGCACTTTGATCAATAACATTTGCTAGGCAAGAACATATTGCCAAAGGCTATTTTCTATTTCACATGTAAGTGAATCGGTTTGAAGCCCTCGAGTTCAAAACGCAAGTGATCTCCAATATTTGGAAACTTGGAAGTGACCAATGAGCCCAGGGTGCCGCGGTCATTTGCTTCGTTGGCTAGCCAAGCAATCGCATGAAGAGGGTGCCCCATCAGATCATGCGCATAGCCAAGTCCTACCGATACGCCATTGATAAATGCTTCGCCCTTTAATTCACCCATGGCGTCATCCGCACGCGGCGTAGATGACGCATGAGGCCAAACCTGAGAGAAGGGCACCCACTCTCCCAGCACAGCCCCCTCATTCCATGTGTTGTCAGCCAATAGTTGTAAACCTTGGCCAGCCAATTTGCTGTAGTCGGCCTGGCGGTCATCGGCCACTTCAAATGCACAGGTGACCGCTTTTACTGCACCCGCAACAGATTGTCCTGTGTGCCTGGTGCCAGAAGGCAAAAGGTTGCTCCCTATTTGTATAGCAATTTCAAATTCAACCAGTAAACGGCCGTACCCTTTCGCGGATACGTCTGCGGGAGCGTGCAGCACTTGTTTGCGATGTAGGCGTCCTGCTATCGGTGCATCTAGCCCCACCATTTTTTGCATGGCAGGCGTGGCTAACGCAATTTTCCAACCGACGACACCGCCGCATTGCTGTGCTTTGAGTCTGACGAACTCGTTTTGTACTGCGACCGCTTGCCTCGCATTTGACAAGGCCATATCTTTGGGTAGTTCGCTAACAGGTGTTTGGTTCGCATGTTGATGGACTAGCCAATTGGCTATGTTCAGGGCATTGAAATGTTGCATACCGAAGCCTCAAAGATAAAGTGAATGAAGTATGAATAGGTTTTAAAGCATAACTGCATTGTTGTTAATCAATCTTTTACTACTGTGCTTGCAACAAAATCATTACGGGTAAATATGAGCTTACTGAGCAGTATTTAAAAAGTTTGCAAACAGAAGTGGAATTGCTCTTGCCACATTTGGGCACGGGAAATGTCGTGTCGCAACTCCATCTCCGTGGCGGTACGCCTACTTATTTACGGTCTTATAGCGACACTTTGTTTACAGCGAATCATGCTTAGTTACTATTTAATCAGCAGTCAACTGGTTCTCAGTGATGATGCGTGCATAGCGTTTGCGGTCGGTGGCGATCAAGTCTGCAAATTGTGTGGGTGTTGAACTCACAGGAACAGCACCTTGCGCAATCAATTGCTGACTGACTTCAGGCATAGCGACAACCTCTTTTACGCTTGCAGCAATTTTGTCGATGATCTCTTTGGGCGTGCCAGTGGGTGCGAGAAAGCCAATCCAAGAACCAGACTCTGCACCCGTGATGCCAGCTTCCACCATGGTCGGAACATCTGGCATGGCAGGTGAACGCGACTTGCTGGTAACTGCCAAGCCTTTTAATTTGCCAGCTTTGACGTAGGCCGATGTCTCCAAAATAGACACCATCAACACTTGCACATTGCCTGACATCAAGTCGGTGATAGCAGCGCTACCGCCTTTGTAGGGTACGTGTTGTAGCTTGGCGCCAGTGGCAATTTTGAAAGTTTCCATAGACAAATGGGGGGAACCGCCGGCACCAGAGCTCGCGTAAGAAAGCAAGTTTGGTTGCGCTTTAGACAAGGCGACAAGATCTTGTGGCGTTTTAACGGGTAATGTGGGCGTTACCACCATCGCAAAAGGTAATTCTGCAATCAAGCTGATCGGTGTGAAGGAGGTGTCAGGGTTGTAGTTGAGTTTTTTATACAGCGTGGGGTTAATTGACTGTGTGCCCACATTGCCAGTGAGCAAGGTGTATCCGTCAGGTTTTGCGCGTGAGACAGCTTCTAGGCCGACATTGCCACCAGCACCCGCACGGTTTTCAACCAATACAGGTTGCCCCCAGAGTTGTGACAAACGTTGCGCAACAACCCGTGTTCCTACATCCGTGCCGCCACCAGGCGTGAAGGGCACCACAATAGTGACGGCGCGCGTAGGCCATGTGGTTTGTGCAAATATGCTGGGAGTTGATAGAGCTAAAGCACAAGTCAAAAGAGTTATATTCTTGTGCAGACAAAAATTAGTTTTTACATTAAAACGATTCATCACTTTAGCCATTCTTAACTCCAAATATGAAAAAACATCTTAACCAACTCTCTCGTGCCTGGGCATTAGGTCTGACGCTATGTTTGGCTGGCACATCGATGGCACAAACATCGACCTTTCCCAGCAAGGCTCTCAAAATAGTGGTGCCCAACGCAGCTGGTGGTGCCGCTGACATCACAGCACGCACGGTGGCGCAGAAGTTATCTGAATCACTAGGCCAATCGGTAGTGACTGAAAACAAACCCAGTGCCGGCGGCATTGTGGCGGGTGAGCAAGTAGCCCGTTCGGACCCAGATGGTCACACCTTATTGCTGATTTCTAGCGGAACTGCGGTGAGCGCATCGCTTTTTAAAACGCTGCCTTTTGATACCGTGAAAGACTTCATTCCTGTTTCTAAGCTGGCAACGTTTGATTTGGTGATCGCGGTTGCCGAAGGTGGGCGTTTCAAAACCTTTGCAGAGTTGATGGCCTATGCCAAGGCCAATCCTGGCAAACTCAATATTGGTACGCCACAAATCGGCACTACGCAAAATCTATCAGCCGAATACTTTCTAAGTGCCTCTGGCCTGCAAGCGCAAATCGTGCCCTTTAATGGCACGCCACCAGTTATCAATGCTTTGCGCGGTGGCAATTTGGATGCGATGGTCGAAATCTTGGGGCCCTTGATGCCGCAAATTAAATCCAACGCTGTTCGACCACTCGCACTGTTAGGAGACAAACGGACCGACAGCTTGCCTGGTGTGCCCACCGTGCAAGAGTCTGGCGGCAGTTTGGCTAAGTTTCAAGCGTCTTCTTGGAACGGTTTGGCGGTTCCAGCCCGCACACCGCGTGATGTGGTCATGCGTTTGAACCGAGAAATTCAAACCATCATGGAAATGCCGGATGTCAAAAAGCGTTTGAGTGATCTCAACCTCAATGCCCAAAGTAGTTCCCCTGAGCAAGCTGCAGAGGCGTTGGCCTCCGACATCAAACGCTGGCAAGAAGTCATTGCCAAAGCCAAGATTGAAAAGCAATAAGGCGCGCTTTTTATTTTCTAAATACACAGGCGCCTGCAAAGTGCGCATTTCCAGATAGCTCTTCCTCAATACGCAGTGCATGGTTCCACTTTGCCATGCGCTCGCTTCGTGCAAAAGAACCCACTTTGAGTTGGCCGACGTTCCAGCCAATCGCTAAGTCAACAATAGTGGTGTCTTCGGTTTCGCCTGATCGGGCCGAAACAATCGCTGCGTAGCCAAGCTCTTGCGCGACTTTCCAAGCTTCGAGGGTTTCGCTCAAAGTGCCGCGTTGATTAGGCTTTAACAGCACGGTATTCGCTGCTCCAATATTTGCAGCCTCGCGTATGAGTTTCGAACTTGAGACTAAAAAATCGTCGCCCACAATTTGCAGCCGATCACCAACAGCTTGTGTAAAACGCGCAAAACCCTCTGGATCATCTTCAGCCAGTGGGTCTTCGATTGACACGATGGGATATTTCTCAATCCAACCCAGCAGCATCTCGATTAGTCCGTCTGAGTCCAAGGCACGCGATTCGAGACCCAATCGGTATTGACCAAGCTTGCCAAATTCTGAAGCAGCAATATCAAGCGCAATAGCAACTTGTTCTCCTGGAATAAAGCCAGCGCGTTCAATGGAGAGCACCAGCATTTCCAGTGCTTGCTCATTGCTAGAAAAGTCAGGCCACCAACCGCCTTCGTCCGCAACACCAAATAGGGAACCACGTTGCGCCATCAACAAACCCGCATGTCGGTAGACCTCAGCCGTCCACTCAAGTGCTTGTGCAAAACTGCTGGCACCTGGGCACACCACCATAAAGTCTTGTACGTCGACACGACGACCCGCATGCGCACCGCCACCAAAAATTTGTATTTGCGGCATGGGTAGGCGACCAACTTTGCCTTGGCCTAGGTAACGGTAGAGCGCAAGGCCAGAGGCCTGGGCCATCGCATGCGCGGCAGCCATGGACACGGCCAAAGTGGCGTTTGCGCCTATG
>RFTR01000132.1 GCA_009923345.1 Betaproteobacteria bacterium | reverse complement strand
CATCTCGATTTACGAGCAAGCCGAAGCCGATCTACGTGAACTCTTGGCGGTTCCCAGACAATTCAAAATATTATTCATGCAAGGTGGTGGCATTGGCGAAAACGCCATCGTGCCGCTTAACCTCTCGCGCGGCGAAACAGCCAATATCGTGGTGACGGGCAGTTGGAGCGAGAAGTCTTACAAAGAAGCCGCCAGGTATTGCCAAATTCATTTAGCGGCATCGGGCGTTGAATCGCAGTTCACCACAGTTCCAGCACCCGAAAAATGGCAACTCAGCCAAGACGCGCGCTATGTGCACGTCTGCACCAACGAGACCATCCACGGGGTGGAGTTCCACGCGCTTCCTGACTTGAAAGCATTGGGTTGCGATGCCCCGTTGGTGATCGACTTCTCTTCACACGTGTTGTCGCGCAATGTGGATTGGTCCAAAGTTGGCCTCGCCTTTGGAGGCGCGCAAAAAAACATCGGTCCTGCAGGCTTGACCTTGGTCATCGTGCGCGAAGACTTACTCGGACACGCGATGCCAGTTTGCCCGAGCGCGTTCAACTACAACACCGTGGCTGAATTTGGGTCGATGTACAACACACCTCCGACTTACGGTATTTATATAGCAGGCTTGACTTTCCAATGGCTCAAGCGCCAGAAAGAAGGCAGTTTGCAAGGCGTCGCGGCGATGGAGCAACGCAATATCGCCAAGGCGAAATTGCTTTACGACTTTTTAGACAGCTCCAGTTTTTACAATAACCCCGTCGACAAGAACTACCGCTCGCGCATGAACGTGCCCTTCTTTTTGGCAGACGCCTCGCGCAACGACGCATTTTTGGCAGCGTCGAAAGCGGCTGGGTTGCTGCAACTCAAAGGCCACAAGTCGATAGGCGGCATGCGCGCCAGCATTTACAACGCCATGCCGCTAGCTGGCGTACAAGCTTTGGTCGATTTTTTACGCCAATTTGAGAAAACCCAAGCCTGACCCACAATCTGCCCATGACCACCCCACCTATCCAGTCAGACGCCTTGGCCGCCTTGCGCGTACAGATCGACCAACTTGATGCAGAGTTGTTACGCATATTGAACGCCCGCGCCAAAGTGGCGCAAGAAGTAGGCGATATCAAACGCGCGGAAGGCTCACCGTTTTTCAGGCCAGACCGGGTATCGCAAGTTATCGACAAAATCACCCAAGCCAATGCGGGACCCCTCAAAAACGAACATGTCGCCTCCATCTGGCGCGAAATCATGTCAGCCTGTTTGGCGCTCGAAGCGCCACAACGCGTGGCGGTGCTTGGTCCCCAAGGCACGTTTTGCGAGCAAGCGGCGATCGAGTTTTTTGGCAGTGCCGCCAACCTCATTTACTGCGCCAACTTTGACGAAGTCTTCCACGCCACTGCCGCTGGCACCGCGCAATACGGGGTGGTTGGCATGGAGAACTCAACCGAGGGCGTGGTCGCCCGCTCGCTCGATTTATTCTTGCGCTCGCCCGTGCATGTGGTGGGCGAAGTCAGCTTGTTGGTTCGCCATAACTTGCTGCGACAAATCAACAGCGACCAAGGCGTGGAAGTGATCTTGGCGCACCCGCAAGCTTTGGCTCAATGCCAAGGCTGGTTGTCACAACATTTGCCTTTGGCCGAGCGACGCGCTGTTTCTAGCAACGCCGAAGGCGCAAGACTCGCGGCTACCAACCCTGCTTGGGCGGCGTTAGCCAGCGAGCGCGCAGCGAGCCAATTTGCGCTGCATATCGTGCACCACGCCATCCAAGACGAGGCCTACAACCGCACCCGTTTTGCGGTAATCGCCCTGCCCCAAACCTTGGCTACGCCTCCTGCTTCGGGACACGACTGCACCAGTTTGGTGGTGTCGGTACCGAACCGCCCAGGTGCTGTTCACGACTTGCTGGTGCCGCTCAAAAATAATGGCGTGTCGATGACGCGCTTTGAGTCTCGTCCCGCCAAATCTGGCCAGTGGGAGTACTACTTCTACATCGACATCCAAGGCCATGTATCGCAACCCCATGTGGCGGCTGCTCTACAAGAACTGCAAGGCCTGTGCGCGTTTTACAAGGTGTTGGGCTCTTACCCTGTTTCTGAGTCTTGAACATCTCTTCAACAAGATGTTCGAACCGCGCTGTTGCCCGCTTTAGATTTTTTTAAGCACTATGACATTCCAAAAACTTGCTGTGATCGGCTGTGGCCTGATGGGCGGCTCGTTTGCGCTTGGGTTGAAACAAGCAGGCTGGGTAAAAACGATTTCAGGCTTTAGTGCATCTGAAAAAACCCGCCAACGCGCGCAAGAGTTAAAGGTCATCGATGTTGCCTGTGACAACGTGGCGCAAGCCGTGCGAGGCGCAGATTTGGTTTTGCTAGCAGTGCCTGTCAGTGCCACGCGCCAAAGCCTGGAAGCCATCGTGCCCGCCTTGTCGGCCAAAGCATTGTTGATGGACGTGGGCTCCACCAAATGCGACGTCGTAGCCGCCGCCCGCCAAACCTTGGGCGAGCGCTTGTCTTGCTTTGTGCCAGCGCATCCAATTGCTGGCAAAGAAGTGGCAGGCATCGACCATGCCGAGGGCGATCTCTACAAAAACCGTCGCACCATCCTCACGCCTTTGTCTGAAACAGCAGCCACACAGATGGTCCAAGCGCAAGAGATCTGGCATGCCTTAGGCAGCACCGTTTTCACCATGACACCCGAGGCCCATGACGCAACTTTTGCTGCCGTGAGCCATCTCCCCCACCTACTGGCTTTTGCTGCAGTGAACGGATTGATGGCGCAAACCGAAGGCGCAGATTTCTTGCGCATGGCGGGCCCCGGTTTTCGTGACTTCTCACGTATTGCCGGTAGCGACCCCGCAGTCTGGCGCGATATTTTGAGCGCCAACCACACCGAAGTGCTCAGCCAGATCACGCATTTCAAACAGGCTTTGGCGCAGTTGGAAGAGGCTTTACAAAATCAAGACACCCAAGCGCTTCAATCATTGATTGCCCAAGCCAGCCAAGTGCGCAGTGCTTGGAAGTTGCAGGCGATGGACGCGACTAACTTGGCGTCAGATGCATAAATGTTTTCCACCGAATTTTTAGACCTACCACCCCTGCAAAGCGCCTCGGGCACTATCACGCTGCCGGGCTCCAAGAGTATTTCTAACCGCGTTCTCTTGCTTTCGGCCCTTTGCCAAGGCACGACTGTCGTTCACGACATACTCGACTCAGACGACACCCGCGTCATGCTCGCGGCCTTGCGTCAACTCGGTTGCGGCGTGAATGAGGCTGGCACCACCGTCACCATCACTGGCTTGGGCGGACAGTTACAGCACACGCAACCCATCGAGTTTTTCATGGGCAACGCAGGCACTGCGATGCGCCCTCTCACCGCGGCTTTAGCTGTCTTGGGCGGAGACTTCACACTCAAAGGTGTGGCGCGTATGCATGAGCGGCCGATTGGCGATTTGGTCGATGCATTGCGTTTGCTGGGTTGCCACATTGAATACCTAGGCAACGACGGCTTTCCGCCTTTGCGCATTGGCAAACCTACGCTGAAGTTAGACCAACCCATTCAAGTACGTGGCGACGTCTCCAGCCAGTTTTTAACGGCTTTGTTGATGGCTTTACCCCTCGCCGCTAAAAACCGCGCCATCGTGATTGAGGTGGTGGGCGAACTTATCAGCAAACCCTATATCGATATCACACTCAACCTCTTGGAGCGCTTTGGCATTCAAGTGCAACGCGATGGTTGGCAGCGTTTCACCATCCCTGCCGGGTCGTCTTACCAGTCCCCAAAAACCATCCACGTAGAAGCCGATGCATCGTCGGCCAGTTACTTCATTGCGCTGGGTGCGATTGCCGCAGATGGGCCACCGGTTCGTATCCAAGGCGTTGGCGCTGATTCCATTCAGGGTGATATCCGCTTCATGGATGCAGCCGCACAAATGGGCGCGCAGATCACCAGTGGCCCCAATTGGTTAGAGGTGCGTCGCGGCGCTTGGCCGCTCAAAGGCATTGAACTCGACTGCAACCACATTCCCGACGCCGCCATGACCTTGGCCGTGATGGCGCTGTATGCCGACAGCCCCACCACCTTGCGCAACATTGCGAGTTGGCGCGTCAAAGAAACAGACCGTATCCACGCCATGGCAACCGAATGCAGAAAGCTCGGAGCGCAGGTGGAAGAAAGCGCTGATTGGTTAAAGGTATATCCGTTACCTAAAAACCAATGGAAACCCGCCTCCATCCACACCTACGACGATCACCGCGTTGCCATGTGTTTCTCTTTGGCGGCCTTTAATGCAGCGCACATCCCCGTGCGTATCGAAGACCCTAAATGCGTTGCGAAAACTTTCCCCGACTATTTCGAGGCGCTGTTCTCAATCACCCGAGCCGACACACCACATATTCCCGTCATCTGTATCGATGGCCCCACCGCGTCGGGCAAAGGCACTTTGGCCAGCCGTGTGGCGCAGGCTTTGGGCTACCACTATTTGGATTCAGGTGCGCTCTACCGCATCACAGCCCTGGCAGCGATACAAACGGGTCTGCAACTGGACGCCGCGCACGAAAACACCATCGCCGACCTTGCTCGGACTCTGCCTGTGCGATTTGAGGGCGAGTCTGTGTGGCTGGGCAGCCAAGACGTGAGCGACGCCATCCGCACCGAAGAAGCCGGCATGAACGCCTCCAAAGTCTCGGTGTTGCCCGCCGTACGCACAGCTTTGGTCGCCTTGCAACACAGTTTTCAGCGTCTGCCAGGTCTGTTGGCCGATGGGCGTGACATGGGCACTGTGATCTTTCCCCGCGCGCCGTTGAAGGTGTATTTGACCGCCAGCGCCGCGCAAAGAGCAGAAAGACGCCATAAGCAGTTGATTTCTAAGGGAATTTCGACTACACTCGACAGTCTTCGCGCCGATTTAGAGGCACGTGACGTCCGCGACTCCAACCGCAGCGTTGCACCCTTAAAACCTGCTCAAGACGCTCTCCAGCTCGACAACTCCCAGCTGTCCATCGAAGCCTCGGTGGACCAAGTTTTGGCTTGGTGGAGAGCAAAGCAGCCTTTCTAATCCCTAGTCTGCACCCTGGCCCATTTGGCTCCCCTCGCGCTGCATTGGCGCACTGGCCAAATGGATCGACAACCTAACCCGTGGCACACGCCACACAAAAATACATGTCTGAATCTTTTGCCGCCCTGTTTGAAGAATCCTTGAAGCGCTCTGAAATGCGCACTGGAGAAGTGATCACTGCTGAAGTGGTGCGTATTGAACACAACCACGTCGTCGTGAACGCCGGCCTCAAATCTGAGGCATATGTGCCAATCGAGGAATTTAAAAACGACCAGGGCGAACTCGAAGTCCAAGCTGGCGACTTCGTCTCCGTCGCAATCGGTAGCGTTGAAAACGGCTACGGCGACACCATTCTGAGCCGCGACACAGCAAAGCGTTTGGCCTCTTGGATGAGCTTAGAAAAAGCCCTCGAATCTGGCGAATTTGTTACTGGCACGACCAGCGGCAAAGTCAAAGGTGGCCTGACCGTTTTGGTCAACGGCATCCGTGCCTTCTTGCCTGGTTCATTGATCGACACCCGTCCGATCAAAGACTTGTCTCCTTATGAGAACAAGACCATGGAATTCAAAGTCATCAAGCTCGACCGCAAGCGCAACAACGT
>RFTR01000131.1 GCA_009923345.1 Betaproteobacteria bacterium | reverse complement strand
TAACCTGCTTGGTCGTCTAAACCAGCGTCGTCAAACATCACATGGGCGGGAGTGACCACACGGCCACCACACAACACGACAGCGCGTTGCACCACGTTTTCTAATTCGCGCACATTGCCAGGCCATGGGTAGCTGGTCAACATGGTTTGGGCTTCAGGTGACACCGTGAAAGGCAAACCCCCTTTGATATGGCGCGACAGCGATTGGATGACCAAAGGCATGATGTCGCCCGGACGGTCTTTTAAAGGTTGGATACGTAAGCGGAAAGTGCTGATACGGAAATACAAGTCTTCGCGAAATTCGCGTTGCTCGATAGCGAGCTTCAAGTCTTTGTTGGTCGCAGCGATGACGCGTACGTTCAAGTCGATCAGAGACTCACCGCCTAAACGGTTGAGCTTTTTCTCTTGCAAGACGCGCAACAACTTGGCTTGCAAGTTCATAGGCATCTCACCAATCTCGTCCAAGAAAATCGTGCCGCCTTCGGCTTGTTCAAACAAACCTTTGTGTTCTTTCAAAGCGCCGGTAAAAGCGCCCTTCTCGTGACCGAACAACATGTCTTCGATCAAATGCTCTGGCATCGCTGCGCAGTTCAAAGCAACGAACGGACCTTTGGCGCGTGGAGATGATTCGTGCAACACACGGGCCAACACTTCTTTACCAGCGCCTGTAGGGCCAACCAATAAAGCGGTTACTTCAGTTTGTGCCACGCGTTGTGCCAAAGCTAGTAAGTGTTGGCTAGTGGGGTCTACGAACACATAGCTCTTGGTAGTGAGTTCTGGGGAATTCAAACCTTGCACGGCCTCTTGCCATACAGCGGGTGTCCATTCGTCGGCGGGTAAGACATGCAATGCGCCTAAACGCATCGCGTCGACAGCGACTTCCATGCGACGGCGGTCTACGCGGCACAACACAGGGACGGTGTTTCCGAGTTGGCCGATGAGGGTTTGGACCTCTTGCAGCAACTCGGCGCTATCGCCCAAGCGAATGACCAACATGTGCGCGCGGCGCAAGGCCAGCGTGAGCTCACCCAGGGTACGAACAGTTTCCAAGCTGATGCCGGCGGCATCTAGCTGGGCGCGATCTGCATCTGCGATTGGACTGAATGGGTCCAACCACACGGCATGAATAACGTTGACAGAAGAAGCAATCACTTTTGAACAGCCTAGAAATTAAGGTAAGACTGTTATGCAAAGTGCGTGCCAGCAGGAATTGAAATCTAAATAATTAAGTTAACCTGCTGAAATGGGCCGCTAGGGTCAGTATTTCGACGATTCGTCGTCTTGCCGACAGCCAATGTGGGCTTGGATTTGGAAGTATTCGCAGCCATTGGCACGGGTTTAGCAGTGAAACCGCTGCAAAAGCGTCCGTCATTGCGCAAAACCTCGATGGAAGGAATATTGCGCGAACGAAAACCCATCAACTTACAGCTGTAGGGCGTTCGAACATCCCAAGTGATCGCCATATGGCGACAGTCCCAGCAGTTCGGGCCTTTTGTGGGGCCCGCCAAATGGTCTGCTACTTTTGGCGTTTGACCTAGGACGGCTTTCACTTTTTATCTTTCACGTTGCAGTTAACCGCCCAAGAGCTTGAGCACTGTTTGTTGGCTGGTGTTGGCCTGAGCCAGCACAGCGGTTGCCGCTTGCTGCATGATTTGTGTTTTTGCCAACTCCGTGCTCGAAGAGGCATAGTCTGCGTCTTCAATACCACTGCGTGATGCGGACAAGTTCATCGACACATTAGTCAAGTTGTTGATCACATGGTCGAGACGGTTCATCACCGCACCCATGGTGGCTCGTGTGGCGTTGATTTTGTCCATGGCGGAGTCCAACTTGGTCAAGACATCTGACGCGCCTTCACGCGTATTGATGCGCACCGTGCGTTGCTCCACGTTCTTGTCGACGTCGCCCGTAATCTCACCCGTGATAGGGCCTTCTTGGCCAAAGTCTGCTAAGTCAATCGTTACCGTCTGATTCGCGCTAGAACCCACTTGGAATGCTAAGCGGCCAACCTTGGGGGGGTCCATATCTGAACTGGAGCGACCACCGTAGCTGCCCTCGTTAAAGCCCAAGGCAGAGAAATTGCTGTTGGCGCTAAATCCATCTGCGCCAGAGGAAACGATAAATGGCCTGGCATTGGCCAGTAACAATTTATCTAACTCGGATGGGGGTGCGCCTATTGGTTTTGGCAAACCGGGTAAGTTAGGCGGTTGCGCAATCATGCGCACAGTGCCATAAACCGTCCGTGCGGTTGAACTAGTAGCTGTGGCATCGCGGATACCCGTGATCAGGTTGTTGCCGTAACTATTGGGAGTCACTTCGTTGATTGAAATTGCGGAAGCTACAGAAGTGCCGCCCATGTTTGCGCCATTGATGTCAAATGGCGAACCCGCAACGGTTGACGTGATAGTCAAAATATCCGTTGCCCTTGAGACGCTGATGTTTTTTAAGGCTCCCGATGTAATTGCCGCATTGATAGCTGTTTCTAGTGCAGTAGCCAATGCAGTTGCAGAGGCAGTTCCAGCCGCAGCCGAAGTCACTTGAACGCCGTTAATAGTTACTGACGCGGTGTCTGTAGTTGCGTATGTACCAGAAGAACTAATTTGTACAGATTGCGCAACCGCTCCACCTTGGTCAAGTCCAAAGTTAGCAGCAGACAGGTCTTTGACGTTGGAGTCAAACCATACAGCCAGATTGCGACCGTCAGACTTCAGGCTAATGCCATTGCCGTTATTGACGGCTGTCACGCCATGTGCACCGGTGCGCTGGTTGATAGCCTCAGCCACTTTGTTCAAGCGGTCGGTGGACGATTCGTTTTGAACAAACTGCACCTTCACTTCCGTTCCATTGATGAACAAGGAGTGGAAGGTTGGAACTGACAAAACAGGCAAGCTGGTGACTGTTTGTGTACCTTTGATCTCAGCGCCATTGGCTTTTGCCAAAACGCCTGTCAAGGGAGTCTGTGAATTTATCGCTGCAGCAATGGCAATGGCACTAGAGGCGGGGTCGCTGCTGGTGGCAACCGTGCTGGAGTCTATATCGCCTGCGCTAGAAGAAGCCGGAATCTTGACGCCGTTGATCACCAAGTCATCTAAGCCCAAAGGTTTGTAATCAGCCTTGGCATTCGCCTTGAGAGTAGTAGCAGTAACCGTGGTCGTGGCGTTGCTCTTTGAATTGGTCAATGTGAATGACGTGCCTGCAGTATCCGCTGTAAGCAAAATTTCACCTGGTTTACGACCAGCAGTGGCCGTCACGGGCAACGTGGTGTTGGCGTTTACCAATGCAACCAAGCCGTTGCGCACCGCTTGTGTCGTCAGTCCACCTGCTGTTGTTGCTGTGTAGGTAAACGTAGTCCCATTTAGAGTCAATGAGAAGGTATCACCATCTGCAGGTGCCGTACCCGTGTAAGCCACGCTTTCAACCTGAGCGACATTGGGCGCCACGATAGCGCGTGGTGCCGTGTTTGCAACCGCCTCGTTTTTGCTGAAATTTCCAGTAATCAAACCTGCGCGCTTAATGTCTCCCGTGCTGTCTGAAGTCAACACCACGGGTGCAGGAATCTTGGACTCCAGAGAAATCGTGCTCGACTGCACGCCTTTGCGCAAACCAATGCGTGCCCCAAAGTCGTCTGCATTGGCGTTTGTCTCAAAACTCACCTCAATATTGCGACCATCTGCCGCGGTGAGCGTAATGCCTTTGGCATCGACTCCCGTGTCGATCGCTTTGACTCCCGTTTTGTCGCTGATCAAGTTGATGGCACGGACCACGTTGGCGCGCGTTTCACGCGAGTTGTTCAACACGGTTGTGATGTCTGCGCTGGCGTAGCCATTGATAAACACGGTGCCTTTGACAACCGAGGTTCCCGACATGGCGCGCCCGGTCATCACGTTTTCGTTGACTTTGGCAAATACACCGGTTCCAGCGGAGGAGATGAAGTGCTCGGCCGTGGTGTCAACAATCGCTGTCAAGCCGGTAGCACCCGTCTGAATGACGGTCTCGGGCATATTGCCCTCGGAGGGTGCGTATTTGATTGTCAGGTTGGAGTTGCCTGGTATGTAAGTCACTGTGCGACCAGTGCTTGGGGCGAACAGTGGGCTCGCTTGGAGAGCAGCAGCAATTTTGGTGGCAGCTGCGGCGGTTGTTGTGTCAAGTGCTGTCAGCGACACGCTCACGCCAGCAACTGTCATTACGCCTGGAGCGGGGGTACCGCTCAAGGTCAACATCTGGGTCTCGCCTTGCGTCACGCCGGTGGCAACTGCCATGCGGTTGATTGCTGCAGCCTTGGCGATCGCACTGCCCGCAGCATTGCCCACGGGGGAGACTTTGTCATCCGTGGCGTAGGAGGCGCCGATGTCAATGCCATTGATTTTGAGGTCGCCTGCGCGCAGTGCAGGAATGCTTCCCTCGACCGAGACGCTGTAAGAAAACGCGCGACTGGTCAAAGTAGCGGCTGTGGCATCGGATTTTTTGAAGGCATAGACCAAGTCATCGGAAATGACTTTGGCGTTTGAGCCCGAGTCTTTGATGAATGTGATCGAACCAGCCGGTGCTCCTTGCGTCACCACCACACTGGGCAATGTTCCAGAGCCACTGATTGGCATATTGGTCACGTTGGTGCCTGTGGATGCGCTTGTAAAGGTGACAGTGCTGGTAGAGACCGCGCCAGAGGAGAATCCTGAGAGTGTTCCACTAAAAGTACCGTAGGTGGTGACGCCGGTTGTTGCACCGTTAGAGAGCGATGCAAATGCCGCAGCAGCTTGGGCAGCAGTGTTAGCGGCCGTCGCTGTGTAGGTCAGTCCCCCCAAAGTAATCGATTGACCCGCAGTCATCGCATTAAAAGTTACGGCAGACGTTTCAGTCACTGCGCTGTTGTTCAAGATACCTTGCATGGGGATGGTCTCGCCCGTTGAAGTCTTGAATGAGGCAGTTACCACCCCAGCCGTATCGGCGCTCATGGTTAAAGCACCGCTGTTTAAAAATGCACCGTTGGCCTTGAAGCTCTCAGCGCCTTGTGTAATTGCCTCTCGCGTAGTGCTGACCGTGGAGGTAATAAGCGTTGCCGCCCTCGGGTCAAAACTCGTACTGCTCACATTACCATCGCTTGCGGCGTAGGTAAATGTCAAGGTGGCGCCCGATACGGTCACAGTGCGTCCAGAGCTCGCGTTAAAGGCGGCGTTGTTGCTGAGCGTTTGCTGAATTTGTGTTGCCACCGTGGTAGCACTTGCTGCGGTTGTTGCATCAAGCACAACGTCTACGCCACCCACACTTATTGTTGTGGTGGCTGACCCCGTCAAGGTTGGCATGGTGCCCGCTATGAGCATGGTTTGCACCTCACCCGAGTCTGAGCCTGCGACTGTTCGCGAAGTAGTGGGATTGATAAATACCGAGCCGAATTGATTCTCGGACGTCACTTTAAATACAGGCATCTCGCCCACGCGCTCGCCGGCTGTGCCGTTTAACACGGGAAAGCCGTTCCACTCGGTGTTGTTAGAGATTTGTACGATTTGCTGCTTGAGTTGCTGGAACTCTAGGTCTAGGTAGCTGCGCTGCGCGTTGTCATTGGTGTCGTTGACGGCTTGGACGGCCAATTCACGCATGCGTTGCATCATGTCGGTAATTTCGTTGGTCGCGCCTTCTGCGGTTT
>RFTR01000014.1 GCA_009923345.1 Betaproteobacteria bacterium | reverse complement strand
AGCAACCCCATGCATTTAGACGATGTCGCCATCGACTGGCCCGATATGCAAATCGTGATGGCGCATCCGAGCTTTCCATGGCAAGACGAAGCGCTGAGCGTGGCGACGCACAAGCCGAATGTTTGGATTGACCTTTCCGGCTGGAGCCCTAAGTACTTCCCCAAACAGCTCGTGCAATACGCCAACACCTTGCTCAAAGACCGTGTCTTGTTTGGTAGCGATTACCCGCTGATCACACCAGAGCGCTGGATGAAAGACTTTGAAGTTGCGGGCTTCAAACCAGAAGTGATGCCTGGTATCTTGAAAGACAACGCTGTCAGGCTATTGGGTTTGGATAAAGTCTGATCTTTTAAATAATTTTGGTGTGCGGGAGTACTTCTTTTGAAAGATGCCTTGCAAATGGATGAGTCCGAGGTCGAAATCACCGCAGTGCGTGCACAAGGGGCGGGCGGGCAAAACGTCAACAAAGTCTCAAGTGCCATTCACTTGCGTTTTGATATTGGCGCATCATCCTTGCCCTACGACGTCAAAGCGCGCTTGCTGGCGCTGAACGACAACCGCATCACCCGCGATGGTGTCTTGATCATCAAAGCCCAAGAACACCGTAGCCAAGACATGAACCGCATCGAAGCCTTCGCGCGCTTGATGGATGTGGTGCAGTCGGTGGCGAAGCCGCCCAAGAAACGTCGACCCACTCAACCTACATACGCCTCCAAGCAAAGGCGCTTGGAGGGCAAAAAGAAGTTGTCTGAAATCAAGTCGGGGCGGAGCAGGGTAATTTAGGCGCCCCCTAGCTGTCGCTGAGCAGACGCTATCAGAGGTTAAACCCCAAAGCGCTCTTACCCCATATGCGGTCAGAATCCAAGTAGCACGATACATGTACTCCTATACATGTGGCCCCTATTTCTAGTTTTAAGTTCAGGAGATAACCATGCACCCCATCACCGACCCGAAACACACCGTTTCTTGGATGCGCCGAAGCGCTATCGCTTTTTGCTTGGCCTTGCCGCTGTTTGCACAAGCCCAAGCTTGGCCGAATAAACCGATCAAATGGATCATCCCCTACACACCAGGCGGTATCACTGACAACGCCACGCGTATGGTGGTGCAAAAAATCATGGAACAAACTGGCTGGACCATCGTCATTGAGAACAAACCAGGCGCCAACTCCATCTTGGGGGCTGATCTCGCTGCACGCGCTGCACCTGATGGCTACACCTTTGTTACCGTGATTGGCGCCCATGCGGCCAATGCCACGCTGTATGCGGGACGCTTGCCCTATGACCCAGTCAAAAGTTTTGCGCCAGTTTCCCTGGTTGGAATCGCCCCTTTATTGATGGCAGTGAATAACAACCTTCCTGTGAAGGACGTGAAAGAACTGGTTGCCTATTCAAAAGCCAATCCTGGCAAAGTGTCTTTTGGATCTTCGGGTGTGGGTGCAGCCGCGCATTTGACGCAAGAGCTATTCAAGCAAGTTACACAAGCTGACATCGTGCACATTCCTTACAAAGGTACAGCTCCTGCATTGAGCGATTTGATGGGGGGGAATTTACAAATTCTTACTGATACACCAAGCGCGCTCATGCCCCATGTGCGAAGCGGAAAAATCAAGGCAATGGCTGTATTTGCTAATAAGCGCGTGCCAGGTGCCACAGAGGTTCCGACAATTGCTGAAGCAGGCGGTCCTGCTATCGAAGGATCGACGTGGGTGCTTTTCTTAACCCAATCCAACGTACCTAGAGACATCGTTAACCGCATGTCTGCTGAAGCGGCTAAAGCCATCAATACGCCCGATTTGCGCGCTAGGTTCGAATCTTTAGGCATTGAGTCGGTGGGTAGTTCACCCGAGCAAGCGGGTAAGTTTTTAGACGACGAAATCGTGAAATGGGCCAAAGTGATATCTGCTGCTGGGGTGAGAGCCGAGTAAATATCTTGGGTCCTCGTCAATGGGCCCTTTTCATTCCATCTCAAATCTCAATAGGCAAGGAATACCTTCGTGAATTTATTTAGTTTGGATGGCCAAGTGGCCATCATCACCGGTTCTTCGCGCGGCATTGGTCGCGCCATCGCGTTAAGAATGGCCGAGCACGGTGCCAAAGTCGTGGTGTCGTCTCGCAAAGCACCCGCTTGTCAAGAGGTGGTTAAAACCATCCAAGACAAATACGGCAAAGACCGTGCGGTAGCGATTGCCGCCAACATCTCTTCTAAAGACGATCTGGCTAATTTGGTAGCGGAGACCGAGCGCCATTGGGGCCGGGTCGATGTGTTGGTGTGCAACGCCGCCAGCAATCCCTATTACGGTCCGCAAGCTGGCATTGCTGACGAGCAATTTCGCAAAATTTTGGACAACAACATCGTGGCCAACCACTGGTTGATCAACTTGGTTGCGCCCAAAATGATCCAACGCAAAGCTGGTTCCATCATCATCGTGTCTTCGATTGGCGGTTTGCGTGGGTCCCCCGTGATCGGGGCTTACTGCATCAGCAAAGCCGCCGATATGCAACTTGCACGCAATTTGGCCGTTGAATACGGGCCCCACAACGTGCGAGTCAATTGCATCGCACCAGGCCTGATCAAAACCGACTTTGCCCGCGCATTGTGGGAAGACGAAGCGATGTTGAAAGAGCGTATGGTGACCACACCGCTTAGACGTATTGGTGAACCAGATGAGATCGCTGGTGCTGCAGTTTTCTTGGCCTCGCAAGCGGGTTCGTACGTCACAGGTCAGAGCTTGGTTGTCGATGGTGGCGTGACGATTTAACATCAAGGCTCCATAAAAAAATGCCTCGCACTGCGAGGCATTTTTAATTGACTAAAGCAAAAACCAATTGCTGGGTTAGTGCGAAGGTTTTGGCGCATGACCGTTCTTGATACGGTCATAAGCCCAAGTACCCACTGGCCACAGCAAAATGATGATGGTGCTAATCGCGAGCCACATCGCAATCGGACGCGTGAAGAAGACCCAAGGATCACCATCTGACTTGATCATCGATGTCACAAAGTTCTCCTCCATCATGGTGCCAAGCACCACGCCCAAAATGGCAGGGGCGACCGGGAACCCATTCTCTTCAAGGATGAAAGACACCACACCGAAGAACAAGATCAGTGTGACACCCCATACGGAGTTGTTGATGGAGAAAGAACCAACGATGCAGAACATCAAAATAATCGGCATCAAGATATTGCGTTTCACACGCAAAATTTTGGTCGCTACTTTGACCGTCATCCAACCGAGCGGCACCATGATGATGTTGGCCAAAATAAAGACCAAAAAGATCGCGTAAATATTCTCAGGGTTGTTGATAAAAATCATCGGCCCTGGGTTCATGTTTTTCAAATACAAAACTCCAATCGCAATGGCGGTGATGGAGTCACCCGGAATGCCAAACACAATCGCTGGAATCCAAGCGCCCGCCAGAGACGAATTGTTGGCGGCCCCTGATTCCACGATGCCTTCCACGTGGCCTGTACCAAATTTTTCTGGCTCTTTAGAGAATTTTTTGCTCATGGCATAACTCAGCCAAGAAGCCATGTCAGCCCCAGAGCCTGGTTGTATACCGATGATGGTGCCCAAAACACTTCCGCGTAAAAGCGCTCCTGGGTATTTTTTCAACAAGCCCCACATGCCCGCAAAGATGTTGCCGATTTTCTCTGTCGCAATCATCGGTGGCGGATCCATATTGGTGATGTAGCGAAGTAACTCGGAGACGGCAAACATACCCACCATCATGGGGATGAGTTCAACACCGCTCATCAACTCTTTCATTCCGAAGGTAAAACGCAGATGACCAGCTGGATTTTCAAGACCAATACAAGCTATCAGCAATCCAAGCAGCAAGGACACAGAGGCTTTCAACACACTGGTGTTGCCAATGAATACTGCACCAGCAAGACCCAGAACAACCAACCAGAAGTATTCAAAAGAAGAAAACTTCAAAGCAATCTCGGCCAGAGCTGGCGAGAAAAGCACCATCACGATGGTGCCAAACAAGCCGCCAATCGCAGAGAACACCAATCCGGCGCCAAGCGCGACTTCCGCTTGTCCTTTGAGCGTCATCTGGTAGGCCTCGTCTGTATAAGCTGCAGACGCAGGCGTACCAGGGATACGCAGCAAGGCACCAGGAATATCACCAGAGAAAATCGCCATGGCCGTGGCAGTGACGATGGCAGCAATCGCTGGCACTGGCGGCATAAAAAAGGTAATTGGCACCAGCAAGGCGGTGGCCATGGTGGCGCTCAATCCTGGAATAGCACCTACAAAAAGTCCGAAGAGGGCTGAGCACAAAATGACCAGCAACACATAGGGATCAAACACCAGCCAAAAGGCTTGCAACAAAACTGCAGTGGTCATTTTTTTCTTTCGCTACCACTGAATGGGCATCAAAAGACCCCATGGCAGAGGGACGCGAAGTCCCTTATAAAAAATGAAGTGGATCACCATAGTCACGATAAAGGCGATTGGCAAAATAGCCTTGGGGCGAACTTCTAAGGCAGCAAACATGACTGCCAACAACAGGGTTCCACAAACGATGAAGCCCAAGTAGTCTGATAAGTAGATATAGAAAAACAAACACCCGACCGTCACCAAAAAGTTGCGCAGGTGAAACCAAGATTTCACCCAGCCGCCAATGACCACCCAGTCCTCATGCTTTTTGGCCTTGAGTCCCTTGATGATGAGAAGGACAGAACACAGGGCCAGCAAACTAGCGAGCAATCCAGGGAATGCGCCCGGGCCAATGTTTTGGCCAGGGATTACCGGATAACTGCTCACCGTGTAGAGGATCAGTAGCGATAGCGCTAAAAGCGCTAAGCCACTCAGGGTGTCATTGATTTTCATAAATGCTTATTTGGCTAATCCGAGAGACTTCATGACGACACCCATGTCGGCGTCACCTTTAGCCATGAATTGCTCAAAGCCTTTTGCGTCCGCATAGACCACACCAAAGCCCCGCTGTTGCATAAAGCCTTGGTAGTCTTGGCTGTCGTAGATTTTCTTAAGCACAGTGCCCAATTTGGCTTGCACATCGGCTGGCAAACCTTTGGGACCTGCGATACCACGCCAAGCACCAATGGTCCAGTTACTACCAGTAGCAGCTTTCAGGGTTGGCACATTGGGATACAAACCAGACGGTTGTGAGGCCATCACAGCGAGCGGTCGAGCTTTACCAGCGTCAATCAATGCGCGGGATTCAGGCAATGAGCAAGTGACAAATTCGACGCCACCAGCTGCTAAGTCATTCATTGCAGGTGCGGCACCATTGGATGGCACCCAAGGCGTAGCACTGAGATCCATTTTTTGATCTTTCAGCATGCCAGCAAGTGCCAGATGCCAAATACCGCCTTGGCCAGTTCCAGAGGCTTTGAATTTCCCGGGGTTGGCTTTGGCTGCGTTTAACAAGTCGTTGACAGTTTTATAAGGCGAGTCTGCGCGCACGGTAACAGCGGCAGGGTCTATGTTCATCAAAGCCAGCGGTGTGTAATCTTTGGGATTGAGTTCTGTCAAGCCAGCCCAGTGCATCATTGAAATTTCTACGGTGACCATACCGATCGTATAGCCGTCAGCTGGTGCTGTCGCAATCGCAGAGTGGCCCACCACACCGTTACCACCTGTGCGATTCACGACGTTGACGGGTTGGCCCATTTCCTTTTCCATCAAGGCTGCGACGATACGGGCGGTCGCGTCTGTTCCACCACCAGCACCCCAAGGAACCACCATGGTGATGGGGCGAGATGGGTAGCTCTGGGCAACAGCAGAACCTACGAGGGTTAAGCCTAGTGAGAGGGCGAGTAAAGATTTAGAAAATACGCGACGTGTCATAGTAAATGTCTCCTTAACAAAGTGCGCGTGATCATGGCATTTACATCCCACTTTGTCAGTGGGGATTACCCCGTCTATGGCAAACCCCGCCTCGCCAATGTCGCTTAAGGGACCAAAGCCGCACAAGCCCCTGTGCGATAGTGAATCAGAGGAAAAGTGCAGATTTCCAAATTTCCAAAGGAGACAGATATGCATTTCAAAAGAAAAACCATGCAGCGCTTATTGGCTGTTTTGGTCGGTGCGTTGTGCGTGGCCGCTATGCCAAGTTTGGCCCTTGCACAGGCCTATCCATCGAAGCCCATCAAAATGGTTGTGCCTTTTCCCGCAGGCGGAACCACCGACATCGTGGCGCGTATCTTGGCCCAGCGTATGAGCGAATCTATGGGCCAACCCGTGTTGGTCGATAACCGCGGTGGAGCCGGTGGCGCAATAGGTGCGGACGTAGTTGCGAAAGCCCCGCCTGATGGTTACACCATCTTGATGCATAACCTCACGTTCCCTTTGTCTTCCGTAGCGCAGGCCTTGAACAACCGTTCGCCTTTCAATGTTGACACAGATTTCGCCGGCGTATCTATCGCGGTCTTCGTCCCCTTTGTCTGGACTGCTAACCCTAGCGTCCCCGCTAAAGACCTTCGCGAATTAGCCAATCTACTCAGGACCAATAAAAGTTTGCAATACAACTACGGCTCTACGGGGCCTGGTTCGGCCATGCACGTTTTGGGTGAGTCTTACAAACGTGACGCCAAAATTGAAATGGAACACGTGCCCTATAAAGGTGCAGCACCATTGAAGCAAGAGTTGCTCGCGGGTCGCATTCAAGTCGGCGGTGATCAACTTTCTTCGTCTTTGGCTGAAATCAAAGCAGGTACCTTGCGTGCATTAGCTACAACCGCTACCAAACGTATCGCAGGTTTGCCTGATGTGCCCACCGTTAAAGAGTTAGGCTTTCCAGGCTTGGAGTTGGAAGGGTGGAACGGTGTGTTCGCTCCAGCGAAAACGCCTAAGGACATCATCGACCGCTTGAACCGCGAGATCATTGCAGCGGTCCGACACCCCGATGTGGCCAAACGCCTTGCTGATTTAGGCGCTGAAGGTGTTGGTTCGACACCAGCAGAACAAGACGCAATTTTGAAGCGGCAAATGGACCAGTTCCGTGCCGTGATCCGTGACATGAAACTGGAGTGAGAAAACTATGAAGATTGGTATTGCTGGAACCGGAAAAATGGGCACTGCGATTGCAGCGCGATTGAAGTCTGTCGGGCACGACTTGTTGGTATGGAACAGAACCGAGGCCAAGGCCCAAGCTGCGATTGCCTTAGGCGCCACTTGGTGCCAGACGGCAAGAGACTTGATTCAACAATCGGACATAGTGATTTGTTTGTTGACCAACGAACAAGCGCTTGATGACGTGTATTTCTCTGCGCATGGACTTTTATCAGCGCCTGCAACCGGCAAACTCATCATTGAAATGAGCACGGTCTCGCCTGACAAACAAGCGGTGATGGCAGAGAAGGCTGCGAAAGTAGGCGTGAAGTATTTAGAGTGCCCTGTAGGTGGCAGCATCGGTCCTGCAAAAGAAGGTAAGTTGATCGGTTTTGTTGGGGGCAGTGCAGAAGACTTAGCCATAGCTAAACCCCTTCTGGAGCAAATGTGTAAGCGAGTCGAGCATGTGGGCAACCATGGTGCGGGCTCCATGATGAAGTTGGCCATCAACTTGCCTTTGCTGGTGTATTGGCACACCTTTGCTGAAGCTTTGTCGCTCATTCAACCTTTGGGTCTGGATCCCAAACGCGTGGTTGATATTTTTTCAGAGACCTCAGGCGGCCCGAATTTGTTGAAAAACCGTGGCGCATTTATTGCGCAATCTTTGATCGATGGCAAGTCTGATACGGTCAATGTCACCCTCAACACGGTGATCAAAGATTTGAATGCCATGCGCACCCATGCACAAACCTTGGATAGAAAACTCCCATTAACTGAGCTTGCGATGGCGAACTTTGAAGCATCCGCTAAATCGGGTTTAGGCGATGCAGACGCTGCCGAACACTTGGTACGCTGGCTGAAAAAAGCCTGATTATTCTTTGACCGATCCGGTCATGCCGGAGACGTAGTACTCAACAAAGAACGAGTAGATCACGGCCACAGGTAATGAACCGAAGAGGGCGCCAGCCATCAGCGCGCCCCAGTGGTAGACATCACCTTCAACCAATTCAGTGACCACGCCGACTGGCAGAGTTTTCATTTCACTCGATGACACAAACGTGAGGGCGTAAATAAATTCGTTCCACGATAGGGTGAAAGCAAAGATGCCTGCAGAAATCAAGCCAGGCACAGCCAGAGGCAAGATGATCTTGACCAAGATTTCCCAACGGTTGGCGCCATCAATCAAAGCGCATTCTTCTAACTCCATAGGAATGGAGCGGAAGTAGCCCATCAGCAACCACGTGCAAAACGGAATCAAGAAAGTGGGGTAGGTGAGGATGAGCGCCAATCGGGTGTCAAACAATCCCATTTGAAACACGACAGAGGCTAGAGGAATAAACAAAATAGAGGGCGGCACCAAGTAAGCCAAGAAAATACCGAGGCCTACATTTTTTGCGCCCGAAAACCGTAAGCGTTCAATCGCATAGGCAGCGAAAACAGAGGCGAGTAGAGAAAAGAAAGTGGCAGTGACCGAGACCAAGACGGTGTTCCACATCCACTGTGGGTACTCTGTTTTGAAAAGTAATTTTTCGATATGTGCCAATGTTGGTGAAATGATCCAAAAAGGATTTCCATCGCGCGACAGCAATTCGTTGTCGGGCTTGAATGTGGTGACGCCCATCCAATAAAAAGGAAACAGCAGTACGAACAAGAATGCCAAGAGCGGCAAGTAAGTGGTGAAGAATTGGCGTGAACGGCTGTCCAAATAGGACATGCCCACGGTATCGCTTTGGTCTTGGCTCATTTGTCATCACCTCCTTGTTGCCATGCGCGTCTTTGGAGGCCGAAGTAGCTAAACATGATGGCTGCGAGCAAGAACGGCACCATCGCAATCGAGATCGCCGCACCTTCTCCGAGCGCACCGCCGGAGATGGCGCGCTGGAAAGACAAGGTCGCCATCAAATGTGTGGCGTTCAAAGGCCCGCCGCGTGTGATGACATAAATAAGTTGGAAGTCGGTAAAAGTGAACAGCACCGAGAAGGTCATGACCACCGCAATGATGGGCGTGAGCAATGGCAATGTCACGTGGTAGAACTGTTGCCAAGGTGTGGCGCCATCAATCGCAGAGGCTTCGTAATACGAAGGCGATATGGTTTGCAAACCGGCTAACAAAGTAATCGCGACAAAGGGCACGCCGCGCCATACGTTGGCTACGATCGTAGAAAACCTTGCATTCCAAGGCTCACCCAAGAAATCGATGTAGGTATCGATCAATCCCATCTTGACCAAGCCCCAACTGATGATGGAGAACTGCGAGTCAAAAATCCACCAAAACGCAATGGCAGACAAAGCGGTGGGAACGATGTAGGGCAGCAAAATCACTGCTCTGAAAAATGATTTGAAACGGATATTTTTATTCAATAACAAGGCCAACCAGAGCCCTAAGAAAAACTTAGCAGCACTCGCTATCGTGGTGTAGAACAAGGTGTTGAAAAGCGCTAGCTGGGTGACGCTGTCACCCGCTAGAAAGATATAGTTTTCAAGACCAATCCATTCACCAGGCCGCCCCACTTTGGCATCGGTGAATCCGAGCCAAACACCCAAACCCAAGGGGTACGTCAGAAACAGCAGCAACAGCACCGCGGCTGGAAGCATAAAGATCAAGCCCAGCACATTGCGGCTGTTCTGAAGTCTCTCGATTAGGGGTGTCGTCATAGGGGCAGTGGGTTTCAGGAATCGTCTTTAGACTTTGTAATAACGCTCAGCACGTTTTTGTGCGCGCTCTGCGGCTTCTTTCGGAGTCTTGGAGCCGCTAGCAGCTTCGGCCACCATGTTGACAACGATGAAGTCGGCGCCAGCGCCGGCTGAGGCATAGCCAAGTTTGCCAGCGTAGCCAGCAGGGCGCATGTTTTTGACGCAATCACGATAAGGTGTGTGCTTAGGATCAGACGTCCAAATAGCAGTCTTCTCATAAGCTGCCAAAGGCTGGGCGATGTAACCACCAGCAGCGGTGAGCCAAGGATCAAATTGCTCTTTTTCCATCATGAAGCGCAAGAATTCTTTTGCTGCTTGTGGGTACTTGGTGTACTTCATGATCATTTGGTTGAAGAACAAATGCGATTCAGTTGCCACACCGACAGGGCCGATAGGATAGTTGGCGTGGAAGACATCTGAATTTAGTTCACGCACTTTAGGGTCTGGTGAAGTTTTGGTAGCGTAGTAAATAGAGATGCCGTTGTTGGTGACACTGATTTGGCCATCCAAGAATGCTTTGTTGTTGTTGGGGTCGAGCCACGACAAGGTACCTGGGATCATGTAGTTGTAGAGCTCTTTGGCGTATTCCAAAGCCTTAATGGTTTCTGGACTGTCGATCACCACCTTGTTATCTTTATCGACTAATTTGCCACCGAATGCCCACATCAACCAGTTACACCACAGGCCATCGCCTGTAGCATTGCCGAGCGCGAAACCTACAGGTGTGCCTTTTTCTTTGAGGGCTTTGGCCATGCGCATAAAGCCATCGGTGTCTTTCGAAACCTGCTGCTTTCAACATGCTTTGGCGATAAACCATCATCGCACCGGCGGCACCTAAAGGCACGCCAATCCATTTTTTGCCATCGGGCTTGAGGTAAGTTTGGGCAGCTGGGTAGAAGCCACCGTATTTTTTACCTAAGTACTCGCACAAGTCTGTGACGTCGAGTAATTTTTCTGGATACAAGTTGGCATCGTCGTTAGTCGACAAAATAATGTCTGGACCTGCACCAGTATTGGCAGCAACAGCAGCTTTGGGTCGGACATCTTCCCAGCCTTCGTTGTCTACGCGCACTTCAATGCCTGTAGCTTCGGTGAATTTCTTCACGTTTGCCATATAGGCGTCGATATCGCCTTGTACAAAACGACTCCAACGTAAAACGCGTAACTTCGCGCCTTTCTCAGGCTTGAAATTCATCGTCTGCGCTTGGGCCGCAGGGGCGAAACTCAAAGCACCAGCGCCAAGGGTTGAGGACGCAGCTGCCACCGTAGCAGTGCTTCCTAGAAAATTCCGTCGATTGAATTTAGTCATGAATAGTCTCCTTTGGATAAATTAAAACGAACTGACAACGGGAAAAAAATTAGGCCGCGAGACGGACACCTGTTTGGGAATCAAACAAATGTGCGCGGGTGAGATCGGGTATCAAATGAATCGTGCTGTCGACAGCGAAATCATGGCGCTCTCTGAAAACAGCCGATAACTCAGTAGAACCGTGGCGACACGCTACAAAGGTGTCCATGCCCGTGGGTTCCATCACCACGACCCGAGCGGCGATACCGCCAGAGTTGGCAAGTGTTAAGTGTTCGGGGCGTGTGCCAAAAACTGCGGGTTGCCCATCTGTACCACCGGATCCATGGGGCGCATCCATCAGTGTTCCATCCGACAACTCGATACGCGAAGTGCCGCCGCTGCGACGCACGGTGCATGGCAAGAAATTCATAGCAGGTGATCCGATAAACCCAGCGACAAATTGGTTGGCAGGCATGTCGTACAAATCTAGGGGAGAGCCTGCTTGCTCGATACGGCCATCGCGCATCACGACAATTTTGTCGCCCATTGTCATTGCTTCGATTTGGTCATGGGTGACATAAATCGACGTGGTTTTCAAGCGTTGGTGCAGTTCTTTGATCTCGCTGCGCATGGCCACTCGCAATTTTGCATCAAGATTGGAGAGCGGTTCGTCAAACAAAAACACCTGTGGGTTGCGCACAATCGCGCGGCCCATCGCAACACGTTGGCGTTGTCCGCCAGACAGTTGTCTTGGGTAACGTTCAAGCAGGGGGTCGAGCGCCAAAATTTCTGCGGCGCGGTTTACTTTTGCGTCAATATTGGTTTTGGTTTCTTTGGCTAACTCAAGAGAGAAAGCCATGTTCTCGCGCACTGTCATGTGGGGATACAACGCATAGTTTTGAAACACCATAGCGATATCGCGCTCTTTGGGGGGCAAATCATTGACACGCCTATCGCCAATGCGAATTTCACCGGCGCTAATTTGCTCTAAGCCCGCGATCATGCGTAAAAGCGTTGACTTGCCACAACCGGATGGGCCAACCAATACTGTGAACGAACCGTCTTGGATATCAATGTCTACGCCGTGAAGAATAGGAACTTCACCAAAATTCTTTTTAACCGATGCAATCGTGACGCTAGCCATGTATAGATTTCCTGCTACTGATATTTCAAGTAGCAGTATCACACGCTAATGGTCATATCAATACTATGTTTTACCCCCATGTGAGTCACAAATGCAACTATATGGTTCGTAACTTGGAGGTATAGTAAAGGTAAGTCGCTTACTTTTTGATTCATGACGCAACTCCTTAGCGACAGTTCTAAAAACCGAAAAATCGGTATTGCACTCGTCACCCTCACGACTTTGATGTTTGCCAGCTTGGATACCAGCGCCAAGTGGTTGGTCTTGTCGTTGCCGGTTTTACAAGTGGTTTGGATGCGGTTTTTCACCCACGTGGTAATTACATCTCTGATATTCGCACCCAAAATGGGCTGGAGCATCCTTCGTCTGGTCAATATCAAGTTGCAATTGCTACGTGGTGTTATTTTGGCGATCATGACAGCGTTTAATTTCGTGGCATTGCAATATTTGCAGCTCGCTGAAACCGGTGCCATTCAGTTTTCTGTACCTATCTTGATTGCAGTTTTGTCGTCTTGGTGTTTGAAAGAAAAATTAGATACCGCTAGTTGGATCGCCATCTGGGTAGGTTTCGCTGGTGTGTTGGTAATTATTCGACCTGGTAGCCATGCGTTTCATCCCGCTATTTTCTTGAGTGTGCTCAATGCATTGCTATATGCAGGGTTCAATATGTTGACGCGCCGTTTGGCTGCCACTGAAAACCCAGTCGCCACCCAATTGATGTCGGCCATCGTCTCTACAGTTGTTCTGGCGCCTTTTGCGTTGTTGCAGTGGCAAACGCCGGAGGGTCTCTTCACTTGGGCCATTATTTTGCTGACAGGTTTATGCGGTGGACTAGGACATGTGTGTGTAGCTACTGCACACCGCTATGCATCTGCCGCATTTTTAGGCCCTTTTTTATACCAGCAGATTTTGTATATGACCCTAGGTGGATGGTTGGTGTTTGGGCAAGTACCAGACCATGCGGTTGCTTTAGGTGCCGTGGTTGTGGTTGCCAGTGGTATGTTTTTGCTATGGAGAGAAATGCGTACCAAGGTATCATCCGAGGTATGAAAGTTGTTGTGATAGCTAACCCCAAAGGGGGCTCCGGTAAATCTACTTTATCTACTAATATTGCGGGTTATTTCGCGAGTTGCGGGCATCAAGTGATGCTAGGAGACGCTGACGTGCAACGCTCATCTAAATTTTGGGTAACGCAACGCCCTGAAACACTCCCCAAAATCGCCACCTGGGAATACGAGGCTGATTTAATTTACACCGCCAAACCCTACAAAGATACAACCCATGTGGTGATAGACACACCAGGCGGACTGAGTGGTTGGCGCATGCAAGAGGTCATCGGCAGAGCTGACAAAATCATCGTGCCCACATGTCACATGTGGCGGTAGTAGGTAACCGTGTCGATGCGCGAACGGTTGCTGCCGCGAATCTAAAAAAATTCATGGACTCACTCAACGTTCCTGTTTTGAGTTGCATTCGCGATACACAGTACTACGTCCACATGGCAGCCCATGGCTTGTCTATGTTTGATATCTCCGCTTCTAAAGTTCAGCGTGATCTGGAGCAATGGCAACCTATTTGCCAATGGCTAGATGCTGACTAAACACACATTTCACAATTTAATTCGGTAGGAGACTCACATGGTTGCTATTAGTCAACGCGCGCAAGGACTAGGTACTGAGAACGCATTCGTCGTTTTGGCAGAAGTCAATCAACTAATACGTGAAGGGCGCGACATCATTTCTTTTTGTATTGGCCAGCCAGACTTTCCAACGCCAACCAATATCCAAGATGCAGGCGTCAAAGCCATTCGCGAAGGTAAGCACGGCTACACGGCTTCTGCTGGCATTCCTGAATTACGACAAGCTGCGGCAGACTACTTGAACCGCACGCGAAGTGGCATTCAAGTGGATGCCAATGATGTTGTAGTTGCTGCGGGTGCCAAACCATTCATTGGGTATTCCATCTTGTCTGTGACCGACTACGGGGCAGGCGATGAAGTGATTTACCCTGTACCAGGATTTCCTATCTACGAATCCCAAATCAAAGCCAATGGTGCGGTGGGCGTGCCTATCTTCTTACGCGAAGAGCGTAACTTTGGCTTTGATCCTCAAGAATTAGCCGACAAAATCACACCGCGAACCAAGCTGTTGATTTTGAATTCACCCCACAACCCAACGGGCGGCATCATCCCCCGCAAAGACTTAGAAGCTATCGCAGAGATCTTGCGCAAGCACCCCCAAATTTGGATATTCGCCGACGAAATCTATGGGCAACTGGTGTATGACGGTGCATTTGAATCCATCGCGTCTCTACCCGGCATGCAAGAGCGCACCATCATCTCTGATGGATGTTCCAAAACATGGGCCATGACGGGTTGGCGTTTAGGTTTTGCTGCCAACAAAAAACTGGCGCCGTTTTTTACCAATTGGATTACCAATACCGAGTCCTGTGCGTCGCACATCACGCAATGGGCTGGTGTGGAAGCATTGAAGGGTCCACAGACCGATGCTCAGCGTATGCACGACATATTTCACAAGCGTCGTGACTTGATCGTGGGCTTGCTCAACAAAGTGCCCGGTATCACATGCAAGTCGCCAGGCGGAGCGTTCTACGCTTGGCCCAATGTGACCGAGGCCTGCAAAATGACACGTTGTGCAGATTCAGAAGAGTTTCGCAAACGCTTGCTCAATGAGGCCGGCGTTGCAGTGTTAGCGGATATCCATTTTGGGCCCCGTGTGCCCAACGAAGGTCAGCACATCCGCTTTAGTTATGCTGCCTCCGACGAAGCTATCACCTTAGGCATTGCGCGTGTAGCTGAATTTATTCGTAAAAACTCTTGAAATTTTGAACGGCAGTTGATCACCAACTGTCGTCGCCACCTGACGAGCCGCCGTCGTCCCAAGAATCGCCACCGCTGCCTGAGTCAAAGCTTCCTAAGTCAGGTTGCGCAGGACTGTCAAAAGGCACGTAGCCGCCAGATTGCGCAGGTGCAGCGTTGGCGTTGCCAGCTCCGTGATCACCTTCCATCGCTTTAGATAAAGCGTAACCAGCAGCAACGCCAGCCAATCCCCCAATGACGGCACCGCCTATGCCCGAACCCATGCCACCAGCTGGTGCTGGACTGTAGGGCTGTTGCTGAGGCGCACCAGGCGCGTATTGCTGACCAAAACCTCTTTGCGCAACCGCTGCTCCATTCGGATTGGTTGGGGGATAAGCTGGTGAGTAATTAGAAGCTGGAGGCGCAGAAGAAGCGGGAGGCGCAGGGCGGGCGATACGGATGATCAATACCAATGCTAAAAGCCCAGCAATCCCCATGAAAACGTAGGCCCAGTTGATACCAGGACTGGAGGCTGGGGCAGAGTTTTGGGCGGGAGACGTTGCAACACTTTTTTGTTGGGCAGAAGCGCTGTTATGCAACTGGCTCACGTTCTTGCCGCGCTAATACTTGGCCCAATTCGTAATGTGCTTTGGCGCTTTGAGGTTTCTCAGCAATGACTTCTCTGAGCATGCTCTCTGCTTTGGCGAAGTTGCCTGCTTGTATTTCTGTCTCAATATCTTTAGGTGAAGGCAGGGCTAATGCCAAGCACGTTGTGAAAGCTATAAACCAAGTAAGCAATAGCTTGGAGATAAGTCTTGAATGCATAGTGGTTGAGCCTTTTGACGAGTGGGTTAATCGGATTTGATTTGGTTGTCTTTGATGACTTTGGCGTATTTTGCAAATTGTTGCTGGGTTCGTGTTGCCAATTCTTCTGGGGAGGTGCCTAAAGGTGCCAAGCCCAGTGTTTCATAACGCTCGCGCAACTCAGGGTCAGCCAAGGCTTTGACAATTTCGCGATTCAAACGCGTCACAATTTCTTTAGGTGTTCCAGCTGGTGCAGTTACCAAAAACCAAGTACTGAATTCAAAACCAGGTGCGCCAGATTCAGAAATCGTCGGGATATCGGGAAATTGTGGGTGTCTTTGTTTCATAGACACGCCCATGAGGCGAAGTTTTCCGCCCTTCACCAAGCCTGCAACGGTCGCAATGCCTTGCATGGTGACAGGCACTTGGCCAGAAGCCACATCTTGCGCTGCTTGGCTGGCGCCTTTGTAGGGAATATGTTTCATCACCGTGTTGGTCTGCGAATTGAACATTGCAAAACCAATGTGTTGGGGGCTGCCATTGCCGCCCGACGCAAACGCAATGCTGTCTGGTGCTTTTTTAGCAGCAGCAATCAGATCGGCAGTGGTTTTGAAAGGTGAATCGGGGGGCACGGCTAAACAAAATTCAACCGTAGCCACCAAGGAGACAAACGTAAAGTCTTTGAGCGGGTTGTAGGGGGTGTTGGGGTTGAGGTTGGGCACCATGGTGACCACGCTGTCGTTAAAGCCCCCAATGGTGTAACCGTCTGGTGCCGCTTTGGCTAATTTATCGGCGCCAATGATGCCAGCCGCGCCCGTGACGTTTTCAATCACGATAGATTGCCCCATATTGGCAGACATTTTTTGTGCCAACAACCTGGCCGCGACATCGACAGCACTGCCGACAGCCAAAGGCAAGATCATGCGAATAGGTTTATTGGGGTAACCCGATGGCGCTTGCGCCTGAGCCTGTGCTTGCGAAGCAAAGGTGATACCCAACGCAGCGATGAGGCTTATCAAAAGTTTGGTGTGTTTCATAATCAATTCGTAATAGGGTTTTGTATTTCAGATGTGTGCGTTTTGCATTTCATGCGAGAGGCCATCAGGCCAGAGGCGCGATACCCAATTCCATAGCTAATCCATGGAGTTGTTTGGCCAAGGCATCGGGAATTGGAATACCGTCACGCGCATAGTCAATGCGTTTTTGGTGCGATTGCTCGCCAGGTAGCCAAATACGGTCTACCCCTTTGATGCGCTCGCTGTTGCGCATTTCTTGAATGACCGAATCCATGCGCTCTTTAAATTCCTTCACCTCACCAAATGCATCGGGGTCAATCACCATGATGGCTTGCCCTGTGTTGGTAGGTGTGCTGGCGTCATGGTTGAAGTCCACTACGTCTTTACCTAAAGCGGCTCCATTGAGGGTGCCGGCCAACATGCCAATGATCAAAGCCAGACCATAGCCTTTGTAGCCACCAATCGGCAACAACAAACCATCATCTGCATGTTGCGGGTCTAGCAGTGGCGTTCCGTCTCTGTTGATCATCCAGCCTTCTGGCATCATCTCGCCACGTTGGCGTTTGGCTTTTACTTTTCCGTACGAAGTGACTGTGGTGGCCATATCCAAAATGACCGGCGCTTCGTGCATCGCGGGAATCGCGCAAGCTATGGGGTTGGTGGAGAGCAACATACTCAATCCGCCCCAAGGTGGCAAGTGGTTTGCATTTCCAACAGCGAAGTACAAGCCAATCATGTCGTGCGCTAAAGGCATACGGGCATATAAAGAAGCAGGGCCCGCATGGTTGGAATGCACGGAACCTACCCATGCAACGCCAGCTGTTTTGGCTTTTTTAATGGCTAACTCGGTCGCTTGCTTCATCACCAAATGGCCCATGCCGTTATCGCCATCAATCAAAGCCATCGCAGCTTTTTCTTTGACCACGCGGATATTGGGTGTCAGGTTCACGCCGCCACCTTTGAATCGGGTGATGTAGGGCACCATGCGGATCACGCCATGGCCATCGGAACCTTGTAAATCAGCCTCGGCCATCAATGCACCCATGGTGCGTGCATCCGCTTCGGGCAGTCCTGTTTTGAGAAAAGCTTCGTAAATAAATTTTTCAAGTTTGTTTTGGCTAACGCGAAGGGTCGAGGTCATGACTTGGCCTTTGGTGAATTTGTTCTCGGGCGATCATACGAAAATCGGATTCAAGTAATCAACTTGTCATACCATCTTGTCATACTTTCAAAGAAAGTTCATTAGTAAATTTCATAATGCGACATGTTATTTTTTGCCTAGCGCTATTTATTAGTGCTTCGTCTTTTGCGGCTCGCCCCTTTATGACTGACGATGCGCGATTGGCAACTGCCGGGAGTTGCCAAGTAGAGAGTTGGGTGCGTATTTACAAAGATAGCAACGAAAAATGGGCGCTTCCTGCTTGCAATCCCAGTGGTAATTTTGAAATCACTGCTGGTGGTGGGCATACTAAAAACACGGGTGAAGTTGCTACCAATGACTACGTCTTGCAAGGCAAATCTTTGTTTCGAGAGTTGACAACCAATGGTTACGGTTGGGGCTTGGCAGTGGGGCAAATTAACCACCCAAGTGCCACAACTGGTCCAAATAGTTTGGGAAATACCTATGCCTATATTCCTTTGTCTGTATCTACTTTGAATGACAAAGTCATTTATCACACCAACCTCGGTTGGCTGCGCGATAAAGCCAAAAATGAAAATCGCATGACCTATGGCTTTGGTGCTGAAATTCAAACCAGTAGTCGCTTCATTTTCATCGCCGAATCATTTGGCGACAACAAAGCTAAGCCTTACTGGCAAACAGGAGGGCGCTACACCTTGATACCTAACCTGTTACAAATTGACACCACGATTGGTCAGCAATTTAACGGCATCACAAACACGCGGTGGATATCTTTTGGTTTGCGCTACATTCCTGATTCAATTTTTTAATATCTAGGTTTGTACAGCCCATGACTTACCCATTGCCTTCAGCACCCATCACTCACGCGCCCATCCAAGCGGACGCTATGTCGCGTTTAGGTGAGTTGATCCATACACACATTCAGGATAAACGCTATCCAGGTGCACAAATTGCAATGGGCTACCAGGGCAGTTTGGTGTGGGAGCAAAGTTTTGGACAAGCCCGTATTGGCCAAGGCCATGAAGCTGATACACATGCAGTATCTGCTGACAACCAATCTGTGTGGTTGTTGTATTCCAATACCAAAGTCATCATGGCAACACTGCTCTGGAAGTTACATGAGCAAGGCAAATTGCGTTTCACCGATCGTGTCACCGACTATCTGCCCGAGTTTGCAAAAAACGGTAAAGAAGCCATCACTTTGTTTCAAGTGATCACCCACCAAGGCGGGTTTCCAGATGGCGATGTGCCCAACACCACATGGAATGACCACGCCAGAGTGCGACAAGCAGTATGCGACTTCAATTTGCAATGGGTACCTGGTTCTCGCATCAGCTACCACGGACTCAGCGCCCACTGGGTGTTGGCGATGGTGGTGGAAGCCGTTACAGGCAAAGACTTCAGAGACGTTATACGTTCTGAAGTGTTGGAGCCTCTTGGTTTGGCCAACGACTTGTTTGTTGGCTTACCAACATTTCAAACCTCGCGCATGGCGTTTCTCTACGAGCCCGATAACAAGTCGCCAAACGGATTGCGTTTGCGTTTTGAAAGTACTGACAGGGTGTGGCAAGAGGCCGGTGTACCTGGTGGCGGCGCTTATGGCACTGCACGCGGCATGGTGGCCTTGTACCAAATGATGTTGCAAGGTGGCACGCTCAAAGGTGTGCGCTTGGTGTCACCTAGAACATTGGCATATGCCATCCAAAACTACACCGCAGACCGTGTAGACGAATTCATGGGCATCCCC
>RFTR01000130.1 GCA_009923345.1 Betaproteobacteria bacterium | reverse complement strand
GAGAAATTAGTGAAAAAATGGTACAAACATTTCTTATGGATTAGCCTGTCAATTTGGACAGGTTTTACCTTTGTGGGTTACTTCACACCCATACGTGAGCTTGGCATGGAGTTCTTCCACACCACCATGGGTGGTTGGGAATTATTCTGGGTGTTCTTTTATGCGTTTGCCACCTACGGTAATGCAGGCTTTATGCGCGAGCAGGTTTGCAAATACATGTGTCCGTATGCACGCTTTCAAAGTGCTATGTTTGACCATGACACCCTGATCGTCACCTATGACGAAAAGCGTGGAGAACCGCGCGGTGGGCGTTCACACCATGCTGACCCAGCCGCTGCGCACTTAGGCGCTTGCATAGATTGCACCTTGTGCGTGCAAGTGTGTCCCACAGGTATTGATATTCGAAAAGGTTTGCAATACGAGTGCATAGGCTGTGGAGCCTGCGCGGATGTCTGCGATAACGTGATGGACAAAATGGGCTATGCAAAAGGCTTGGTGCGTTACACCACGCAAAACGCCATGAAAAATAACTGGAGCACGCGAGAAATTTGGCAGCGTGTGATGCGCCCCCGTGTGCAAATTTATACGATGGTGTTGCTGGCGATTGTTCTTGGGCTTTTGGTATCGCTAGGTTTGCGTACGCCGTTTAAAGTAGACGTCGTGCGTGATCGCTCCACCCTTTCTAGGATTACCGAAGAAGGCACTTTAGAGAATGTCTACCGCTTGCAAATCATGAATGCCTCCGAGCAAGAGCAGACGTATGTGGTGGTAGCACCTGCGCAGTCACGCTGGGTGGTGGTGCGGGCAGATATCCCTTACGGCTCATCGCCTGCTGGCTCTCACCCGATTCAGTTTGAAATACAAGCAGCTAATTCGCGTGACTATCTTGTTGAAAAATCTGTTTTCATCGTTCCGAGGTAATTTATGCAAACGCAACCTACCGATATGCAGCCGTCATTACCTTGGTGGAGTTATGGCCATGTGTGGTTAGTGCTTGCTGGACCCCTGATTGTGGTCGTGGCGTGTTTTGTAACTGCCTTTATTGCGATTCGCCATCCCGATCCAGTGTTGGCCCAAGACTATTACCGCCGAGGTTTGAATATCAATAAAACATTGGCGGAACAAAAAGCACTGCAATTGGCGCCTGCTTTAGAAGCGCGTAACCATGTCGCCACGCCCAAGTCAGAGCTTCGGAGTGCTCAGCCATGACAACCAAGTATTGGATGTTTATTTTGTGGCCGTCGTTCTTGATGGCGGGCGTCATGGAGATGGCTGTATTCGCAATGGTCGATCCACAGGACTTGCATTTATTTAACCAAGCCGTTGAGCTAAGCAGACAAGGCATCTACACCCTGTCTTTCTTTATCTTTTGGTTTGTTTGCGCAGCATCGAGTTGCTTGTCGCTATTTTTATTTGTAGAACCTAACGACTAAGCCGCTTAGATAGGTTGGCAGTTCTGTGTATTCACAATCAGTTTGAGCGCGTCTTGATTCAAAATGCGCACATGGCGCTGTTTGACTTCGACAATGCCTTCTTCTACAAATTTTGAGAAAGTACGGCTGACGGTTTCAAGCTTGAGTCCTAGATAGCTGCCGATTTCTTCGCGAGTCATACGCAGGATTAACTCAGATTGTGAAAATCCGCGTGAGTGCAAGCGTTGTACAAGATTGAGTAAGAAGGCGGCTAAACGTTCATCGGCCCGCATGCTACCTAGTAAAAGCATGACACCATTCTCACGAACAATCTCACGGCTCATAATTTTGTGGACATGCCTTTGCAGTGCATTGATTTCTCGGGATAGGTCTTCCAGGCGATCAAAGTTCATCACACAAACTTCTGCATCTTCAAGAGCGACAGCGTCACAAGTGTGGTGGTCGCTAACAATGCCATCCAATCCGATGACCTCACCCGCCATCTGAAAACCTGTGACTTGGTCGCGTCCGTCTTCGGCAGCCACTGTAGTTTTGAAGAAACCTGTGCGAATCGCATAGAGCGCAGAAAAATCTTCACCATTACGATACAAAATGTCGCCGCGTGAAATTTTGCGACGCGCAGCCACTAGCTCGTCAAGTCGCTTGAGTTCGTCTTCGTTGAGTTCCAAAGGCATACATAACTCGCGTAAATTGCAGTTGGAGCAGGCTACTTTGATGCTTTGGGTAATCATGGTGCGATGCAGAGTTATGTGATCAATATCAAGCTGATCTGAAATTTTCCCACGAGAGATTATGGCCTCTCTTTGCGAATGTGCACTTATGTATTCGTCTAATCGGGCGCAATGGACTTGGGTCTTTAGAATCAACGGCATGAGCACCACATTGACTTTGACTGCATTGCTTATGGGGCTTGCTGGCGGGCCCCATTGTTTAGCGATGTGTGGCGCGGCTTGCGCTGGCATAGGCAGATCTGCACAAATGCAAGGTGCTGGATCAGGTACGCGTGCCATGTTGCTATTTCAATTAGGACGCGTTATTGGCTACGGTGCTTTGGGCGCTTTGGCTGCATCGACGATGCAGGGCGTGGGTTGGCTTAGTACGCAGTCTGCGATTTTTCGTCCAGTATGGACACTTTTCCACATGTTGGCTTTTTTATTAGGCTTGCTTTTGCTCATCAAAGCTGAACAACCACTGGCTGTCGACGTATTGGGCCGTTGGATTTGGCAAAAAGTGCAAAGTAAAACGGCGCATGTGAAGTTACGCCATGGTGGCCCAGTTTTACTCGGAGTCGTATGGGCTTTGCTGCCTTGTGGTTTGCTTTATGGTGCTTTGTTAGTAGCTGCATTGACTAACCATCCCCTAGAGGGCGCGTTAGTCATGTCTTTGTTTGCTTTAGGCAGCGCAATCGTGCTGACCATCGGTCCTTGGTTGTGGTTGCGTATGCGTGGCTCTTCTAGTTTTGGAAATTCCAACGGTGACTGGGGTGTGCGACTCGCAGGACTGGCGCTCATCCTGACATCAGGCTGGGCGCTATGGATGGGCTTGGTGGAATACCAAGCGCCATGGTGCTTAGTGCCGCAATAAGTGGTCGCTTAACAACTTCGCTACGTGAATCGCTTCGCGTGCCGCACCATCAGCAATTTGATGACGGCAACTCGTACCATCAGCGACAACAATTGCATCGGGTTGCTGGCGAATGGCAGGTAGCAAACTAAGTTCAGCCATTTGCATCGATACATCTAGATGCGACGCTTCATACCCAAAAATTCCCGCCATACCGCAACAGCTACTTTCAATCAATTGCGGGTTAGCTTTTGGGATGAGTTTGATGACATCTAATACTAAGGGCATCAAACCGAACGCTTTTTGATGGCAATGTCCATGTAGCAAGATATCTTTTTCTGCAGGCTTTAAGTTTTGTTTTAAGACCTCTAGCTTTCCAGCTTTGAACTCGGTTGCCAAAAACTCTTCAAACAACACTGCGTGCTGGCTGACCAATTCTGCAGACGCGCCCAAGCCTAAAACCAAAGCCTCGTCTCTGAGTGTAAGTAAGCAAGAAGGCTCTAGTCCCACGATAGCAATACCTTTTTGCGCGAACGGGAGTAGGGCATTGACCAGATCTTGGGCTTGTTCACGCGCTTTTTCCACCATGCCGTTTGCGAGGAATGTCCGACCACAGCATAAGTAGCCTTGGTTTTCAGAGGGGGCATCTTTAGAAGCAATATGCACGCTATAGCCCGCGGCTTGCAAGACACCCAATGCGGCGGTTGCATTACTAGATTCAAAAAATCCGTTAAATGTGTCGACAAACAATACGACAGGCTTAGTCGATAGCAAAACTTCTTGCTTGGAAATACCAGCTTGCTGTTTAGAAAAGAAATGGTCGCTTTGCCATGTAGGCCAGCTGCGTTGCGCTGAAAGACCAGTCATGCTTTCAGCTATTTTGGCGAGCCAAGGGAACTGGTTACGTAAGTTCAATACGCTAGCGAACTTGGCAGCCCATGGTGCATAGCGTGGAAGGTAAGCGATCAGCCTGTCTTTCAAAGTAAAACCGTAGTGCGCTTTAAAGTGGTGTGTGGCTTCAATCTTCATACGTGCCATGTCTACGCCAGTTGGACAATCACGTTTACAGCCTTTACAGCCGACGCATAAATCTAGAGCCTCCATTACATCTGGATTGGCAAGGCCATCTGCGCCAAGTTGTCCAGTTAAAGCCAAGCGCAGAGTGTTGGCGCGTCCCCGGGTGAGATGTTTTTCATCGCGGGTCACGCGATAACTGGGGCACATGGTGCCTGCATCAAACTTGCGGCAGGTCCCGTTGTTGTTACACATCTCAACCGCTTTAGCCAATCCGTGTGAGGGATCTTCGCCAGTGCCGGGTGCTGTAGTTTGCTCGGTGGCTGGATCGTTATGCACATTCCATGCGCTCCAATCCAATGCGGTTTTGATAGGGATGACTTGGTAGTTATTCCCATAACGCATCAAGCGCGTGTCATCCATTTTGGGTGGATCGATGATGCGCTGGGGCGAGAGTAAGTTCAAAGGATCGAGATGCTGCTTGATTTGTTTGAAGGCATCGTTGATACGTGAACCAAATTGCCATTCAATCCATTCACCACGGCATAAGCCATCACCATGCTCACCGCTATAGGCGCCTTTGAATTTGCGCACAAGTTCGCTGGCCTCTTCGCCGATCTGACGCATCTTCTTGGCACCATCGCGTCGCATATCCAAGATAGGGCGCACATGCAATGTGCCGACGGATGCATGCGCATACCAAGTGCCCTTGGTGCCATGGCGTTTAAAAACCTCTGTCAACGCACTGGTGTATTCAGCCAAATGCACTAAAGGTACGGCGCAGTCTTCTATAAAGCTCACAGGTTTGCCGTCGCCCTTTAAGCTCATCATGATGTTGAGGCCTGCTTTACGAACTTCCCACAAGTTTTTCTGTGGTGCGTCGTCGATCATTTCTACCACGCTATGGGGTAAGCCGAGATCGCCCATCAATTCCACCAGTTGGCGCATATGGAGTTTGAGCGATTCTTTGTCTGCGCCTGCAAACTCCACCAACAAGATAGCTTCGGGCTCGCCTGTTAAAGCGGTGCGTATCGTTGGTGCAAATGCAGGATTTTGCAAAGACAGATCGATCATGGTGCGGTCGACCAGCTCTACAGCAGTCAGTGTGCCGTTTCCCAATTTGACGATGTGCTGCGCGGCATCCATTGCCTGGTAGAAGGTAGGAAAATTCACTACCCCTAGCACTTTCGAGCGAGGCAATTCAGCCAACTGCAAAGTGAGCGATTGCGTCATCGCCAAAGTGCCTTCGCTGCCGACTAGCAAGTGCGCGAGATTCACAGAGCCATCGTTTGTATAAGGCCGCTCGTTTTGGTTGCAAAAAATATCGAGGTTGTAGCCAGCTACACGGCGCAAGACTTTGGGCCAATGGGCATCTATCTCAGGTTGCAATTGCAAAGCCAATTGCTGTACAAATTCACCCACCGCTTTTGCATGTCCTGTGCTTTGGTCAAAGCGTCCTAGCTGCATGACCGTGCCATCGCTCATTCTGGCTGTCGCACCCAAAACGTTGTGCACCATATTTCCATACGCAATCGAGCGGCTACCGCAAGAGTTGTTACCAGCCATACCACCTAAAGTGGCTTGAGCACTGGTAGAGACGTCTACTGGAAACCAAAGCCCTTTGGATTTGAGTTGTGCATTCAAATGGTCTAACACCAGGCCAGGTTCAACCACAGCGGTGCGTTGTTCTGCATCGATATG
>RFTR01000129.1 GCA_009923345.1 Betaproteobacteria bacterium | reverse complement strand
CGAGGCAAAGCGCCAAACTGCGCAGTGTTTTGGAGTGAATCATGGTGCATCTCCTTGTGACATCTACTATTGTCGAACAATTACGCACGCTTTGGGTGAACTATCGCTGCTTAAGAAATGAAGCCCAAGCCCCAAAAAGCATAGGTTTGGGCTCTATTTCGAAAGATTTTTCATCGTTTTGAGGGCTTTTTTCGCCTTTTACAGGAAGTCAGCCGATAAATTTGCGAAAATACGCTTTTGTCCAGATCTACAAAAACGATGTCACGCCCAGAAAAAACAGAAATCTCCAACGACGGTTTGCGCTACAAATCCAAAAAAGGCGGATCGCCTTTTGAGGGACTTGGCAGAACTGGCGACACCATGAGCTGCATCAAGTGCGGCGTTCACAAACCCCGCAATAACGGTTCTTTCAAACGCATATTGGGTTCATCCATGTTTGTTTGCTTTGACTGTAGCCCTCCCAAGAAAGATGCCGCACCATCTGCCCCTGCAGCCGCAGAAGCAGCCACAAAAGCAAAGGCTTAACGTGGCTTTCAACAACAACAAAAGCGGCTTGTAAGCCGCTTTTTCTTTTACTCCATCCGTATAACGCCACTTGGCTTAAAGCCAAGATCTGCCACTTTGCCCTTTTTAGCGCGGGTAGCTTTTGCGTTGTTGAGGCTACGAATTTCTAAGATTTCCTCACGCGCCTTACCGCCTCTGCCAATTCCATCGATGCGCACGCTACGTGTGTAGGCGGCAGCGCCAGCAAGGCTGTCCTTGGCTTCCAGGTCGATCAACATCAAACCGCGACCGCCTTTTTCCATAGTTTTGAGCTCCCCTATAGCGAAGGTCAAGAAGCGTCCACCGACGGAAGCACAGGCAACGTTGACAGCAACCGGCCATGGCGTTTCGCCGGAACCGCCGCTTACAGGCGAAGGACGGCACATGGTTTCGCCTTCGTTCACCGTTACAAAAGCTTTACCGCTCTTGTTGCGCGAAATCATGTGTTCGATATTGGCCAAGAAGCCATAACCGCCTGAACTGCTGAGCAGGTAGGTGGCGTTGGCCGGGCCAGCGACGTAATGCAAAAGTTGGGTACCCGCCTCGAGATCGACCAAGGTGGTTACGGGCTGACCATCTCCCCTTGCGCCTGGAAGCAAAGACACGGGTACTGAGTAAATCCGGCCATTGGAGCCAAAGGCGATAAAGGTATCCACCGTCCGGCACTCAAAGGTTCCATACAAACCGTCACCCGCTTTAAAAGCAAAACTGCTGGGGTCATGGCTATGGCCGTTGCGTGCACGCACCCAGCCTTTTTCGGAGACCACCACGGTAACGGGTTCGTCCACCACTTTGACTTCGGCGACAGCTTTTTTCTCTTCCTGGATCAATGTGCGACGGCAAGCGGCGCAAAGCGGTGGCGTTGCCTACGATCTCTTCGAGCTTGGCTTTTTCTTCTTTCAACTCTTTGAGCTCTTGCTTGATCTTGATCGCTTCCAACCGCGCCAATTGGCGCAGGCGAATTTCTAAGATGTCTTCGGCTTGGCGGTCGCTCAATTTGAAGCGCTGGATCAAGGCGGCTTTGGGTTCGTCGCTTTGACGGATGATGGCAATCACCTCGTCAATATTGAGCAGCACCAGCTGCCGCCCTTCCAAGATATGGATGCGGTCCAGCACCTTGTTCAAACGGTGCTGCGAACGACGCAAAACAGTCGCTTGGCGGAACTCGATCCATTCGGTGAGCATGTCGCGCATCGACTTTTGCACCGGGCGTCCATCGATACCCACCATCGTCAGGTTGATCGACGATGAGGTCTCCAAACTGGTGTGCGCCAGCAAAGTGGTGATCAGTTCTTGTTGCTCGATGGTCCGAGTTTTGGGCTCAAACACCAAACGCACGGCCGCGTCTTTGCTCGACTCGTCACGCACTACATCCAACACGGACAACACCGTGGCCTTGAGCTGGTTTTGCTCAGGGCTAAGGGCTTTTTTGCCAACTTTGACTTTGGGGTTGGTGAGTTCTTCTATTTCTTCAAGCACGCGTTGGCTACTAACGCCAGGGGGCAATTCGTTCACCACCAACTGCCACTGGCCGCGCGCAAGTTCTTCGATCACCCAGCGGGCGCGTACTTTTAACGAACCGCGACCTGTGCGGTAGGCATCTGCAATATCGGACGCGCTGCTGATGATTTGTCCGCCGCCCGGATAGTCGGGTGCGGGCAAAAGCGCCAGCAAGTCTGCATCGCTAAGCTTCGGGGTTTTGATCAACGCGATGCATGCATCCGCCACTTCGCGCAGGTTATGGCTGGGGATCTCGGTCGCCATGCCCACCGCGATACCACTCGCACCGTTGAGCAATGCAAACGGCAAACGCGCGGGCAACTGTTTGGGCTCTTCGGTGGAGCCGTCGTAGTTGGGCTGGAAGTCGACCGTGCCTTCGTCGATTTCGTCGAGCAACAAAGTGGTGATCTTGGCTAAACGCGCTTCGGTGTAACGCATGGCGGCTGCGCCGTCGCCATCGCGTGATCCAAAGTTGCCTTGTCCGTCGATGAGCGGGTAGCGCTGCGCGAAGTCTTGCGCCATACGCACCAATGCTTCATAGGCGGCGCTGTCGCCATGGGGGTGGTAGCGGCCGAGTACATCGCCGACTACGCGTGCGCTTTTGACAGGTTTGGCGCCGGTGTTGCCGCTAAAGCCCAAGCCCATACGGGACATGGAATACAAGATGCGGCGCTGCACAGGTTTTTGGCCATCGCAGACGTCGGGCAAGGCGCGGCCTTTGACGACGCTCAGGGCGTACTCCAAGTAAGCACGTTGGGCGTAGTGGCCTAAGGCTATGCCGTCGTCGTTGTCGGCTATGGGTAAATCTATAGTGGTGATATCTGACATATTTTTTTATTCGCTCCGGCGAGGCCAGCGGCAGCATCCGCCTCATACAAGAAATCGTTGGCTGCCGCCACTGGCCTCACCTACGGGGTTTTGAGTTGAAGTTCCCTTGTTTTTTACACGTCTATTTCTATGCTGTCGCCGTGTAACTCCATGAGCTCCCTGCGTGCGGATGCTTCGCCTTTGCCCATGAGTTGGGTGATCAGGCCTTCTGTTTGTAGGAAGTCGAGTTGTCCTAGTTGCACTGGCATGAGCCTGCGTGTGTCAGGGTTGAGCGTCGTGTCCCACAACTGTTCTGCGCTCATTTCGCCTAAGCCTTTGAATCGGCTGATGCTCCACGCACCTTCGCGCACACCGTCTTTACGGAGTTTGTCGAGGATGGCTGTGAGTTCGCCTTCGTCTAAGGCATAAACTTTTGAAGCAGGCTTTTTGCCACGGGCGGGAGCGTCTACCCGGAACAAGGGTGGACGTGCCACGAAGACATGACCGGCTTCGATGAGTTTGGGGAAGTGCCTGAAGAACAGCGTTAACAACAGAACCTGGATGTGCGAGCCGTCCACGTCCGCGTCGCTCAAGATGCAAATCTTGCCGTAGCGCAGGCCGCTTAAGTCTGGTTCGTCATGTGCTCCGTGGGGATCGATGCCAATGGCGACCGAGATGTCGTGGATTTCGTTGTTGGCAAACAAGCGGTCGCGCTCGACTTCCCAAGTATTGAGCACTTTGCCGCGCAGGGGCAGGATGGCTTGGTTTTCTTTGTTGCGGCCCATTTTGGCGCTGCCGCCAGCAGAATCTCCTTCGACCAAGAAGACTTCGTTGTCGGCTGTGTCTTTGCTTTCGCAATCAGTCAATTTGCCTGGCAAAACTGCCACGCCAGAGCCTTTGCGTTTTTCAACTTTTTGCCCTGCCTTTTGGCGGGTTTGAGCCGCTTTGATGGCGAGTTCGGCGAGTTTTTTGCCGTACTCGACGTGCTGATTGAGCCACAGCTCTAGCGTGGGCCGCACAAAGCTGGAAACCAAACGAACCGCGTCACGCGAGTTCAAGCGTTCCTTGATCTGTCCTTGAAATTGTGGGTCCAACACTTTGGCGCTCAGCACAAAACTGGCGCGGGCAAAAACGTCTTCGGGCATGAGTTTGACGCCCTTGGGTAGCAAGGCATGCAACTCAATAAAGCTTTTGACGGCGGTGAACAAACCGTCGCGCAAACCTGAGTCGTGGGTGCCACCTGCAGTGGTGGGAATTAGGTTGACGTAGCTCTCGCGCACGGGTTGGCCGTCCTCGGTGAATGCAACGGCCCATTCGGCGCCCTCGCCTTCGGCAAAGCTATCGTGGTTGCTGTCTGCGTAGCCATCCCCCTCGAACAAAGGGATGACTGGGTCACCATGGAGCGTTTGCATCAAGTAGTCGCGCAGGCCGCCTTTGTAGAGCCAGTTTTGGGTGTCTTTGGTTTTTTCGTTGTTGAGCCAAACGCCAACGCCAGGCATCAATACAGCCTTGCTGCGGAGTAAATGCACTAATTCGGCCATGGGTAAGGCGGATGTTTCAAAGTATTTGCCGTCCGGCCAAACACGCACTGTCGTGCCTTGTTTGCGTTCATTCGCGTCTTGCTTGCGGATTTTGAGTTTTTCGACCACATCGCCACCGGCAAACACCAAATGGGCGACTTGGCCTTCGCGGTAGGAGGTGACTTCCATGCGTTTGGCTAGCGCATTGGTCACGCTAACGCCCACGCCGTGCAATCCGCCAGAGAAGCTGTAGGCGCCGCCTTGGCCTTTGTCGAATTTGCCACCAGCGTGCAAGCGGGTGAAAACGATCTCTATGACGGGCACTTTTTCCTCTGGGTGCATGCCAAAGGGAATGCCTCGGCCGTCGTCTTCGATGCTGACCGAGCCATCGGTGTGCAGAATGACAGCGATTTTTTTGCCGTGGCCAGCTAAGGACTCGTCAGCGGCGTTGTCCAAAACCTCTTGGATAACGTGGAGCGGGTTGTCGGTGCGGGTATACATACCCGGACGCTGTTTGACCGGTTCGAGTCCTTTAAGGACGCGGATCGACCCTTCGGAATACTGGGGTGTGGGGGTAGGTTGCTTGGATGCCATGGGCGGGAATTGTAGGGATTCGGTAAAGTCACCCCCATGAACCAACCGAACAAAACGCTGCCACTGTGGCAAGTTCTCCTCTGTGGAGCCGCTATCGTGACGCTGTCTATGGGGGTGCGCCACGGCTTTGGTTTATGGCTGCAACCGATCACCCAAGCCCAAAACTGGACCCGCGAGAACTTTGCCTTTGCCATGGCGATTCAGAACCTGACCTGGGGCTTTTTCAGTATTTTCTCGGGCATGGTGGCCGACAAATTTGGCGCTTTCCGCGTGATTGTGGTGTGCGCATTGCTTTACGCCTTGGGGCTTGTGGGTATGGCTTACTCGCCAACGCCCGCGCTTTTCACGCTCACGGCCGGCATTTTGATTGGGGCGGCACAGGCTGGTACTACATATTCTGTAATTTATGGCGTGATTGGACGCAATGTCAGTGCGGAACGCCGCTCCTGGGCGATGGGTGTGGCTGCTGCTGCTGGCTCCTTTGGTCAGTTTTTGATGGTTCCCGTGGAGGGATTTTTAATCTCCAACTACGGATGGCAAGAAGCCTTGGTTTGGCTCACATTGGCTTTGTTAGTGGCTGTGCCTCTAGCTTTGGGCCTGAGAGAACCCAGCTTCGCCGGGGGCAACACAGCCGTGCGCGACCAATCGATTTTCCAGGCCCTGCGCGAAGCCTTTGCCTACCGAAGCTTTCAGTTACTTATGGCTGGTTTTTTTGTCTGCGGGTTTCAAGTGGTTTTTATTGCCGTGCACATGCC
>RFTR01000128.1 GCA_009923345.1 Betaproteobacteria bacterium | reverse complement strand
CGCCAGTGATTCACGGGTACGTTTGCGGGTCATCTCTACCAAACCCAAAGCAGAATAGCCACTGACTTGTGTTTTGACACGATCTCTTGAGAGTTGTTTGCGAAATTCTTCTAAGACCGCTTCGCGATGGTCTTCTCGCACCATATCGATGAAATCTGCAATCACGATGCCACCCAAATTACGCAAGCGTAATTGCCTTGCAATGGCACCGGCGGCTTCTAAATTGGTCTTAAAAATTGTGTCGTCAAAATTACGTGCGCCCACAAAACCACCTGTATTGACATCGACAGTGGTGAGCGCTTCAGTCTGGTCGACGATGAGATAGCCGCCAGATTTAAGATCGACGCGCCGCCCTAAGGCTTTGGCTATCTCTTCATCGATATTGAAGAGATCAAAAATCGGTCTTTCGCCTTTGTAGAGTTGCAGCTTGCTTACTGATGCTGGCATAAATTCAGAACCAAAAGCATGGAGCAAGGCAAACTGCTCGCTCGAATCCAGGCGAATCGTCTGGGTTTCTTCGTTCACCAAGTCGCGTAATACGCGTTGCAATAAATTCAGGTCTTGCCTAAGCAACGAAGGTGGTGGCAAGCGCAAAGAAGATGCTTTGATTTGCGCCCACATTTTGCGCAAATACAGTATGTCTTCACTTAACTCGGCATCACTGGCGTCTTCGCCGTTAGTGCGCAAAATAAAACCGCCGGAATCGCCTTGGTTGGAATTGTCCAAGGCTAACTTCTGGAGTCTTGCACGCAGGCTTTCACGTTGTTCTAAAGGAATTTTTTGGGAGACACCAATATGTTGGTCTTGCGGGAGAAACACTAACAAACGGCCTGCAATGCTGATTTGCGAGGACAAACGCGCACCCTTGGTGCCAATCGGGTCTTTGATGACTTGCACCATCAAAGATTGGCCTTCAAAAACTTGTTTTTCAATCGGCAAGATCGGAGCCGGATTGGCTTGATCTGAGTCAGCATGCCGCGCGGCCACGCTGCTCATTAAATCAGCGACATGCAAGAAGGCTGCTCTTTCTAAGCCTATGTCTATAAAGGCAGATTGCATGCCGGGCAAAACACGTGCGACTTTGCCAATGTAGACATTGCCCACCAGGCCCCGCTCCAACGTGCGTTCTACGTGAATTTCTTGCAGCGCGCCAGTCTCAACAACCGCCACCCGCGTTTCTTGCGGAGACCAATTGATCAGTATGTCTTGTTGCATGGTGAAGATGGCGTGGATTAAACGGTAAACCCGAATTCTCGCAATAAATGCGCCGTTTCAAACATAGGCAAACCCATGATTCCTGAGTAATTTCCGCTGATGTACGAAATAAATGCGGCGGCCCTTCCTTGAATCGCATAAGACCCCGCTTTGCCCATCGGCTCTTGGCTAGCCACATAGCGATCGATATCTTGTTTAGACAACTCGGCAAATTGCACTTTAGAAATACTCAATGCATGGCATTGTTTGCGCAAAGTTCCAACGGAAACAGCAGTTAGCACGCGGTGGGTTTTCCCGCTTAATTGCCGCAACATCTCTTTGGCGTGGTTTGCGTTATTAGGTTTTCCGAATAGTGTGTCACCCAGGGCAACGGTAGTGTCTGAACACAAAACAGGTGCTGGGGCTAAGCCTCTATTCTTTAGGCGAAGCAATGCAGCTTCTAGTTTTAAAGCAGTCACACGTTGTACGTAGGCACGTGGTTTTTCATGAAGGTGCGCAACCTCTATCGCCTCAGCGTCTTCACTAGCGTCTGGCAACAACAATGCAAACTCTACGCCTAGTTGCTCTAACAACTGTTTGCGACGAGGGCTTTGCGAGGCCAAATAAACAAAACTGTAGCGGAGCATGGCTATCTATTCGCGGTGGTAAGGATGGTTGGTATGCATCGACCAGGCTCGGTACAACTGCTCTACCAAAAGCACGCGCACCATGGCGTGTGGCAATGTCAGATCGGACAAACGCAGGCGCTCATGTGCGGCTTGTTTGAAAGCGGGGTCTAGTCCATCTGGACCACCAATGACAAATGCGACGTCATGGGCATCTAACTGCCATTGGGCTAGTTTGCTAGCCAAGGCAGCAGTGGTCACAGTGGTTCCGCGTTCGTCTAATGCCACTATGCGAGCGCCTTTAGGAATCGCTGCTTGGATACGTTCTTTTTCAGCTGCGTAAATGGTCTCTATGGTTTTGCTAGCACGTGGTTCGGTTTTAACCGCTTTGAGTTCAACCCGCATTTCTGCAGGAAAGCGTTTGGCGTAATCGTCCCAAGCTGTTTGGGCCCATGCAGGAACGCGTTGGCCTACGGCAACTACCCATAGCTTCATTTCTGACGCGTAGCGGTCTTTTTAACAGGTGCTTTTTTAGCACTGGTTTTGCTAGCAGCAGGTTTAGTTGACTTCGTAGTTTTCTTTGCTGTAGCTTTTGGCGATTTGCTTAGGTCTTTGGTAACAACGGCTTTAGGTACCGCAGGTTTAGCTGCACCCAATTTAGATCGAATTGGTTTTTCGCCCCAAATTTCTTCTAAGTTGTAGTACTGGCGAATCGTAGGTTGCATGATGTGCACCACCACAGCACCACAATCCACAATAATCCATTCGCCGTTGTCTTCACCCTCGATACGCGGCTTAGCAAAGCCAGCCTCACGCACTTTGTCTCGCACGCTGGCAGCCAAGGCTTTGGTCTGGCGATTGGAGGTACCGCTGGCAATGATGACTCGCTCAAACAATGAAGAAATGTGCTCTGTATCAAACACCACAAGGTCTTGGGCTTTGACGTCTTCCAAAGAATCTACGACTGCACGTTGTAGTTTTTGGACATCTTTTTTGGCGGCTGTATCGTTCATCGGTCGTTTTTATAAAGGCTGTGTTGTTGGATGTATTCGCATACACCCTTAGGTAATGCACTGGGAAATGTGTCAGATTGCGCAAGTTGCAATCGAATATCGGTGGCGCTTATCGCTAAGCTGGGCATTTCCAATCGAATTGCACCAGTAGGTAGCTCATTGTGCCACTGCGCGTGGTTAACAGACTCGGCGGAGCTTTTATCTTCAGGTCGGAAGGCTACGACCACAGTGGTACGTTTCAAGATGTCTTTCCATCGATGCCAGGTGCTAAACGCTTGCGCTTGGTCACCACCAATGCATAAAAACAGCTTTGCATTGGAGAAGTCTCGGGCAATTTCTTCTAAGGTATCGAAGGTGTAGGTCGGTCCGTGGCGATCAATTTCTCTGGAATCTACGGAAACCTTTGGCAAGTCTGCAAAAGCCAAACGGGTCATGGCGAGACGGTGTGGCGCCAAAGTCAAGTTTCGGGTTTTGTGCCACGCATCGCCAGTAGGAATCACCAGCAATTGGTCTAGATGTAGTTGTTCAATTGCGCGGCTTGCTAGAGTGATATGCGCTTGATGCGGTGGATCAAAAGACCCACCAAAGATTCCCAAACGCTCAATGGCTTGGTTTTGACTCATGGCGCTTGAGTCGACCCGACAGAAGATGAAGATTTAATAGGCTGGATAGGCGCTGCTTGCTGCGGATGAAATCCTCTTGCACCTTCAAAAGCTTTTGCGAGTTCAAGGTAATCTGCATCTTCATTTCCCGTCAAACGCAAGCAACGCGAAAAATCCACTGTTTTTTTACCGTAATCGATACGCACTGCACACAAAGGCACATTGGCTTGCCAAGCAAGTTGGTAAAAACCACTGCGCCAACCTTGGGTAAATTTGCGTGTGCCTTCTGGTGAAAGTGCAAGCCAAAGGTAGGTTCCCTCGTTTTTCGCTTTGGCAAACAAAGCCAACATATCGCCGACAACGCCATTCTTAGAGGATCTATCAATCGGAATGCCGCCAAGTTTCCGCAACCATGGACTAAATAGGGGGTAATGGAACAAACTGTCTTTGGCGAGAAATTGAATTTGAAGACCCGTAGCCCACTTCACCAGCACCATCACAATAAAGTCCCAGTTGCTGGTGTGCGGATAGCCAATGATCACGCCCTGCTGTTCTGGCAGGCCCAGAAATGCATACTGCCAACCAAATAGTCGCAGTACCTTTTGTGCAAACGCACTTCCCTGGAATTGAACGGGGAATTTATCGCTGGATGGCACGGTAACCAATGTCACGCCTGAATTGCATGCCATCAAATTGGATATGGTTGAGTGCGTCATATGCCTTTTGCTGGGCTAACTTCAAAGTGCCACCTAAGGCGCTCACACACAAAACACGACCACCCGATGTCACTACTTGGCTACCATCTAATTTGGTTGCAGCATGAAACACCATGGTGTCTTCACCATCTGCAGGCAAACCCGAAATCACGTCACCAGAACGTGAGGATGCGGGATAGCCATGCGAAGCCATCACCACACCGACTGCACTTTGCCTGTCCCATTGCAGTTCGATGTCTTGTAGTGCTGTCGTAGCTTGGGTTTCGGTTGCGGCCATTAAGACGTTTACCAAATCAGACTTCAAACGCATCATGATGGGCTGGGTCTCGGGGTCTCCCATTCGGCAATTGAACTCTAGTGTTTTGACATGCCCAGATTTATCGATCATCAAACCTGCGTACAAAAAGCCTGTGAAAGGTATGCCGTCTTGCTCCATGCCTTTAATGGTTGGCATGATGATCTCGCGCATCACCCGCGAATGGACTTGCGGGGTGACTACGGGTGCTGGTGAATAGGCTCCCATACCACCTGTATTGGGCCCAAGGTCAGCATCTTGCAACCTTTTGTGGTCTTGGCTGGTGGCGAGGGGCAAAACCGTTTTGCCATCGCACATGACGATGAAGCTGGCCTCTTCGCCTTCTAAAAACTCTTCAATCACCACGCGCGCGCCACCCGCGTTGTGGCTTACGCCTAGTGTGTTGTCTAACAGCATGAAGTCAACGGCATCATGGGCTTCTTGCAAGGTCGTCGCGACTACTACGCCTTTTCCTGCAGCTAGTCCATCGGCCTTGACGACGATAGGCGCTCCTTTGGCGTCAATGTATCGGTGCGCCGCATCGGCATCGGTGAATGTTTCAAATTCGGCAGTGGGGATGTGATGCCGTTGCATAAAGGCTTTGCTAAAAGCCTTGGAACTTTCTAATTGGGCGGCAGCTTGAGTTGGACCAAAGATGCGTAGGCCTTTATCGCGAAATACATCAACCACGCCAGCCGCCAAGGGAGCTTCTGGACCGACCACGGTCAGACCGATATTTTTCTCAATGGCAAAAGCACAGAGTTGGTGGATATCTGTAATGGGAACGTTTTGGAGACGCTTATCTCTGGCTGTTCCCGCATTACCCGGTGCTAAGTAAATGGCCTGGACTTTGTGCGACTGGGCTAACTTCCAAGACAGCGCGTGTTCACGTCCACCGCCGCCAATCACCAAAATATTCATAGCGCGGCGTTGTGATAAATCTCTTGCACGTCGTCTAAATCTTCCAGGACATCCAAGATTTTTTGCATTTTGACGGCGTCATCGCCCTCGATCTCGATGGTGTTCTCAGGTCGGAAGGTGACCTCGGCGAGTTCAGCATTCAACCCTGCGGCAGAGAGCGCATTTTTGACTTGCTCAAATGCTGCAGGCGGGGTGAGGACTTCTATCGCACCGTCGTCTCCGGTGATCACATCGTCAGCGCCGTTATCTAACGCTATTTCCATGATCTTGTTTTCGTCACTCCCTGGCGCAAATATCAATTGGCCACAGTGTTTGAATTGGAAAGACACACTGCCCTCTGTGCCCATATTTCCGCCATGTTTACTCAGAGCATGACGCACTTCAGCCAC
>RFTR01000127.1 GCA_009923345.1 Betaproteobacteria bacterium | reverse complement strand
CATCGCCTGCATAGTTCCAATCACACCCACGAGTGGCGCTAACACCCCCATGGTGGAGCACAGGGTCTCGGGTGGTGCAGGTGTCGGTGGAAAGACGCATGCATAGCAAGGCGACAGTGCGTCGCGCGTATCAAACACCGCAATCTGTCCGTCCATGCGCAGAGCAGCGCCAGAGACCAATGGCACGCGGTGCTTGACACACGCTGTGTTAACAGCCTGGCGTGTAGCGAAGTTGTCGCAGCAGTCGACCACTACGTCGATGTCTGGTAGCAGTTGGTTTAGGTCGTCGAACTGCAATTGCTTCTCTAACAGAGTGAGACGTACTTCGGGGTTGATATCGTGCAACGCTTTCGCGGCAGAGCCGACTTTGGTCTGCCCCACGCGGTCAGTGGTGTGGGCGATCTGGCGTTGCAGGTTGGTGAGATCCACCTTGTCCGGGTCTGCCAAAGTGATGTGTCCGACGCCACTTGCTGCAAGGTACATGGCGAGAGGAGAACCTAAACCGCCTGCACCTACAACCAATACGTGGCTAGTGAGTAATCTCTGCTGGCCCTCTATGCCGATATCGTCCAGAAGGATATGGCGCGAGTAGCGCAGCAGTTGGTCGTCGTTCACAAGCGGATCACTGGTCTTTCTTTTCGGCCGTGCGCTCGGTTTGTGTTTTGCTGGCCAAAACAGGTTGGCCTTTGAGGCGCTTGATAGCTTGCTCTAGTTGGAAGTCTTTGTCGCTACCAAACTCAGGAGGACGGCGTTCGCTATTGGGTTTTTTAGACTCTTCTTCTAAGCGCTTCATCGCCTCTTCGCGGGCTTTCTCGCGCGCCTTTTCTTGCTCTTTGTCCTTGTTGGCGTTGCCTTGGCCGCTCTCCAAGTGCTTGTCTAAGTCGGCTTCACGCATGCGCAATATCGCGTAGGGGCTACCTTCGGCCGTGTCGTCCAATAAAACATCGGGCACGATGCCTTTGGCTTGGATAGAACGGCCATTAGGCGTGTAGTAGCGCGCGGTGGTGATCTTGAGAGCAGTGTCGGTGCCCAACTGGCGCACAGTTTGAACAGAGCCTTTGCCAAAGGTTTGGCTACCCATGATGGTCGCGCGTTTGTGGTCTTGCAAGGCGCCCGCAACAATCTCACTTGCTGACGCAGAGCCTTCGTTGACTAACACCACAAGCGGAACGGTTTTGTAAACACCTTTGGTGGCCTGGTGCAGGCGAACAACGGGGTCGTTTCCGCCCGAGCGACGGTAGTATTCAGGAGAGGCCTTGTAAGCAAATTTGCTTTCCGCCAACTGCCCGTTGGTGGAGACCACCACCACGTTGTCTGGCAAGAAAATAGCCGAGACCGCGACGGCGGCGTCTAACAAGCCGCCTGGGTCGTTGCGTAGATCAAGGACCAGACCGCGCATCTTGGGCTCTTGCTTGTAGAGCTCTTCGAGTTTTTTGGTGAAATCATCGACCGAGCGTTCTTGGAACTGACTCAAACGGATCCAGCCAAAACCTGGCTCCATCACCTTGCCCTTCACGCTTTGGGTTTTGATTTCTTCGCGAACGATGCTAACGGGGAAAGTGCGGTTTTCATCTTTGCGGTAGATCGTGAGCATGACCTTGGTGCCAGGTTCTCCGCGCATGCGTTTGACAGCTTCATTCAAAGACAAGCCTTTGACGGCCGTGTCGTCGATCTTGGTTATCAGGTCGCCAGACTTCATGCCAGCGCGGAAAGCTGGCGAGCCTTCGATCGGCGAGACGATTTTGACTAGGCCTTCTTCTTGGGTGATTTCGATACCAACACCGACGAAGCGGCCTGTGGTGCCTTCACGGAATTCTTTGAATGTTTTTTTGTCGTAGTACTGGGAGTGGGGATCTAAGCTTGCGACCATGCCAGTGATGGCGTCACTAATGAGCTTCTTTTCGTCCACAGGTTCTACGTAGTCGGTTTTGACCATACTGAAGACAGCAGCAAGTTGCTGCAACTCTTCGAGAGGCAGGGGCGCCATATTGGAGCGCGCGACAGTTTGTACAGATACGGTCGTGAGTACGCCTGCCAAGCCGCCAATGGCGATCCAACCAGCGATTTTGAGTTTTTGGCCCATGAATTCTTTGTAGTTGAACATCAGTTAACCCTCAATATACAGCTTTGGGCATTCTGGTGTGTAGAAAGGGTTTCACGCGTCGTCTCCTAAATAGTAGTGGCGAATTGGTTTGAGTTTGGTGTCAAGTTCGTATACCAACGGCTTGCCGTTAGGAATGTTGACCCCCACGATAGCGTCGTCTGAGATATTGTCTAGATACTTGACCAGCGCGCGTATGGAGTTGCCGTGGGCCGCAACGACCACCCGCTTGCCCGCCTTGATGGCTGGCGCGAGTGAGTCTTGCCACAAGGGCATGACCCGCGCGACGGTGTCTTTGAGGCATTCTGTGAGAGGAACATCAAAGGGGTTGAGCTTGGAGTAGCGCAGGTCACCCCGCTCGCAACGCGCGTCATCGGGGCTTAAGGCTGGTGGCGGTGTGTCATAGCTCCTGCGCCACAGCAACACCTGATCGTCACCGTATTGTTTAGCCATCTCGGCCTTGTTAAGCCCTTGCAAAGCGCCGTAGTGGCGCTCATTGAGTCTCCAATGCTTGATCACGGGCAGCCACAGGCGGTCCATTTCGTCCAAGCTCAGGTAGAGCGTGCGGATAGCGCGCTTAAGTACGCTCGTGTAGGCGACATCAAAATCTAAGCCTTCTTCCTGGATCAGACGACCTGCGCGCTGCGCTTGAGCGACGCCAGTAGGGGTGAGGTCAACGTCGGTCCATCCGGTGAAACGGTTTTCTAAATTCCAAGTGGACTCACCGTGGCGAATTAAAACAAGCTTGTGCATACGGGCTTAATAGACAAATTCTGAGAATAAGGTATCGCTTGATTTTAGAATGCTAGCTTCGCCCCTATTTTTGAACCCCTCGTGAACTGGACAAATCCGTGAAATTTATTCTTGATAACTGGATGTTGATCGTCATTGCCCTGAGCAGCGGCTTCTTTTTGCTGCTGCCTGTCGTGCAAAACGCCTCTGCCAGCGGCATTTCTCCCAACGAGGCGGTTCAGTGCATGAACCGTGAAAAAGGGGTGGTGATCGATGTCAGCACCCAGGAAGAGTTTTCCACCTCTCACATCAAAACCTCTGTGAGTGTTCCACTTGAGGAGCTAGAGACCCGTTTACAAGCCGTCGCTAAAAATAAAAGCGTTCCATTGATCATGGTGTGCGAGAACGGTATGCGTTCAAAACGCGCGCAAGCCGTTGCACAAAAACTGGGCTACGAGAAGGTTCATTCATTGCAGGGCGGACTCAAAGCTTGGAAAGAAGCTAACCTACCGGTTTCCAAAGCCTGAAAAGCCTAATTCCAAGCCAGTTTCACAGCAAAAAATCCATTCTTTTTATTACCCCAGAAAGATCGCCATGCCCGCTGTCAAGATGTACACCACCGCCGTTTGTCCTTACTGCGTGCGCGCCAAGCAGCTTTTACAAGCCAAGGGCGTAGCCCATATCGAAGAGGTTCGGGTTGATTTGAATCCTGATGAACGCGTCAAGATGATGGAAATCACTGGCCGTCGCTCGGTTCCGCAAATCTTTATCGGTGACACGCACGTGGGCGGCTGCGACGATTTGATGGCCTTAGACAGCCAAGGTGGCTTGATGCCTTTGTTGCAGGCTTGAACTGAGATAATTCAGCCCATCCCGATTTACCGCCCGATTCGGTGTTCGCCGAAGCGGGCTTTTTTATGACTTTAGGAAAAACTGCCATGTCAGACGAACAACAAGCTCCCGTGTTTCAAATTCAACGCGTCTATCTCAAGGACATGTCGCTGGAGCAACCCAATTCCCCCGCCATACTGGCGAGCGAGCAGCAGCCTGAGGTCGACATCCAACTCGCCATGGGCATGGAGCAAGTGGCCGAAGGCATCGTAGAAGTCACGGTGACTGCCACGGTCAAAACCCAAATCGAAGACAAAACAGTTTTCTTGGTCGAAGTCAAACAAGCCGGTATTTTCGAGATTCGCAACTTGCCAGAAGACCAAATGGGCCCTGTGGTTGGTATTGCCTGCCCGCAAATCATCTATCCCTACTTGCGCAGCAATGTGGCGGACGTGATCCAGCGCGCTGGTTTTCCGCCCGTGCACTTGTCGGAAATCAATTTCCAGGCGATGTACGAGCAGCAGCAAGCCGCTAACCAATAAGGCGGTGCGCCGTTGAAGATCGCTGTATTAGGTTCTGGCGCTTGGGGTAGTGCACTCGCCATCCATGCGGGGCGTGAGCACGCAGTTAGCTTGTGGTCGCGCGATGCAACGCAAGCCCAGGACATGCAAGCGTATCGGGTGAACGCACGCTACTTGCCCGACTGCCCTTTCAGCGATGGCCTCACGGTCACTGCAGCGCCCCTCGGCGCTTGGTTGCAAGACATGGACTTGGTCATCATTGCAACGCCCATGCGCGCATTGCGGCAAGTTCTCACGGATGTATCGCCTTGGGTGCAAGCCCGTGTGCCCGTGGTGTGGTTGTGCAAAGGTTTTGAGGCGGGCGCGGATGGTGTGGGTCGCATGGGGCACGAGGTGTGCGCCCAAGTTGCACCAACAATGTTGGGCGGTGTTTTGAGTGGCCCTAGCTTTGCGCAAGAAGTGGCGATGGGGCAACCCGCTGCGTTGGTCGCGGCGAGTGCGCACGCCTCTGTGCGAGAGATCTTGGTGCAAGCATTCCATCGTGGTAATTTGCGTGTTTATGCCAACGCAGATGTTGTGGGTGTTGAAGTGGGTGGCGCAGTCAAAAACGTTTTGGCCATTGCCACAGGTTTGTGCGACGGTTTGAAGTTGGGGCTCAACGCCCGAGCCGCTTTGATTACCCGAGGCCTTGCAGAGATCACGCGCTTAGGTGTTGCTTTGGGCGCCCAAGCTGAGACATTCATGGGCTTGTCAGGCTTGGGTGATTTGGTGCTGACAGCTACGGGTGACTTGAGTCGCAACCGACAAGTTGGTATTGCGCTTGCGCAGGGTCTGACCGTCGCGCAGGCTGTGGAAGCGCTTGGCCATGTTGCAGAAGGTGTGAACAGTGCGCGCACTGTTGTGCAAAGAGCTGAGCAATTAGGCGTTGAGATGCCGATCGTGCAATCGGTAGTTAGCTTGTTGGACGGTGTCTTGAGTCCACAGCAAGCCGTTGCCCAGTTGATGGGACGGGACGCTAAGCAAGAGCTTTGAATCGCTAGATTTCTAAGTTGTCAATGAGGCGCGTGCTACCCAAGCGCGCCGCACCTAGAACAACCAAAGGCGCATCAGAAAACTGGGTAACAGCAGACAGGTCGTGTTGGTGCCGCACTACTAAATAGTCTGGTTGCCAGCCCTTATCGCGCAAAGATTGCATCGCTTGTTCTTCTATTTGGGCAATCGCTTTGGAAGCTTCGCCAGATAAGTTCCTGGACAAGTTACTACGCACGTTAGCGGCCATTTGTTTTAGAGCGCCAGAGAGTTCAACAGCGCGCGCGCGTTCGTCTGAGCTCAAATAACCATTACGCGAACTTAAGGCGAGCCCGTCGCCTGCTCTTAGGGTGTCCACACCAACGATTTGGATGGGCAAAGCCATTTGTTGCACCATGCGCTTGATGACCATCAGTTGCTGGTAATCCTTTTTGCCAAACACGGCGATATCGGGTTGCACGCAGTTAAACAGCTTGTGCACAACAGTGCTCACACCCACAAAAAAACCTGGGCGAAACGCGCCCTCCAAAATATCTGCCAACTCTG
>RFTR01000126.1 GCA_009923345.1 Betaproteobacteria bacterium | reverse complement strand
ACCGTCCACGCGGGCGAGTAATAGTCCAGGGAGAAGACGGGCAGTTCTGGTTTGAAGTGCTTGCGATTGCTCCCAATTGACTCCCTTTAAATAAGCTTGGGCTAAAGCGGCAAAGCTACTTAAAAAATCGGACGTGGATGGCGGAGTCCACAGGCATTTGAGCAGCAAGTGGTTGAGGCAAAACGCCAAGTCAAATGCAGGATCACTCCATGTTGCGCATTCAGCATCCAATAAAACAGGCCCGTTTTTCCCTAACAAAATATTTTTGGGGCTGACATCGCCATGCACCAGAGTTTTGGCGTTGTCCTGCGTTTGCGCGACCAGTGCGTGCAATGCGTGAGCGAGGTGAGGGTGCCTCTCAGCAGTTGCTATCAAGTAGGGGGCTAATCGGATTTCATAGAAAATCTTTTCGGTCGGAAACTCTTTGGCCATCTCAGGCCGTTTGGCTGCATAACTGTGGATGCTGGCGAGAATTTTCCCAAGTTCCTGGGCTGTTGTGATGTCAACGTGTCCGGCATGCAATTCTTTTTTCCAAAGCCGAAAGTCTACGGGTGGCAAGTAGCGCATCACCAGCACGCCTAGTTCTTCGTGCTGCCCCAATAATTCTGGCGCACACCCCGCGAAGGCCATTTGCGCCACTTGTAACCAACGCGCTTCATACAGATTGCGCTCTACCGGCGCACGCCAATCGGCCGCGACCCGAAGTTTGGATAACGCGCGCTTGGCGCATACAAAACCATGTTCTGTTTCAACGCACCAAATATCGGAGGACACGCCCCCCGTCAGTGGACTTCCTTGGAGTGCGCTGGAGTTTGTAAGACCAAGTTCTTGTAGGGCCCGCACGAACTCTTTGGGTACTTCTTGTGAAGACATAAACGGGTAGACTCAGCCGAGGTTACAACAAGGAATCAAAATGAAACCCAACAAAATTAAGCAATTATGGGCGCAAGGTAAGCCTGTCACTTTAGGATGGATCTCCGTCGCCAACAGCTTCACCGCAGAAATCATGGCGAGACAAGGTTTTGATGCCGTGTGCGTGGATATGCAGCACGGCGTGACTGACTTGGGCTGCTTGATGGAAATGCTGCAAGCAGTCTCTGCCACCGATGCCGCCCCCGTGGTGCGTGTGGGTTGGAATGAACCAGCCGCCATCATGAAAGCGTTGGACTTTGGCGCTTCTGCCATCATCGTCCCGCTGATCAACAACGCTGCAGAAGCCCGCAAAGCCGTTTCAGCTTGTCGCTATCCACCTGTAGGTGACCGCTCGTCAGGACCCGTGCGTGCTTTGCAAATCCACGGCCCTGAGTATTTTTCTAAAGCCAATGATGAAATTCTGTTGATGGCCATGATCGAAACCAAAGAAGGCCTGAACAATTTGGAAGAGATATGCGCCACCCCTGGCGTCGATGTCATTTATATCGGCCCAGCGGATCTTTCTTACGCTTTGGGTATGGCACCACGCTCTGACAATCCAGACCCCTTGCATATGTCAACCTGCGATCGCATCAAAGAAGTCGCCCATCGCCACGGCAAAAAGGTGTGCATGCACTGCGCGAGTGCTGAGTTTGCCGCAGCATCGGTCAAGCGCGGTTTTGACATGGTGATGATCACCTCAGACCTTGCCTGCATGATCGCTGGTGCCAAAAAGCAAATCACCAGCTTTCACGAAGCACTCAAAGGCAGTTAAAGCGCGTTTAGCTATGTTCGGGCGCTGGCACTTGGCTACGGTCAACTCCCGCCAAGCGTTCCATCACTGCGCATACCGCAGCGGTGTCTGACATTTTCATGCCCTGCGCCACCGCAGCGGCGTGGATGTTGGAAGCCAGTGAAAACAAAGGCGTGGGGCAATCGATGCTTTGCGCGTACTGGCCAATCACTGACAAATCTTTGCCCATGGTGACAAAGGTAGCGGATACGTTTTCGTCGTAGGTGTTTTTCACCATCATGGGGCCACGTACTTCAAAGATGCGAGAGGTCGCTGCGCTGCCACACAAAACGTCATAAATCGTCTCAGGCGCAATACCGGCTTTCATACCAAAAGCCATGGCCTCCGCGGTGGATACGTTATGAATGGCCACCAATAAATTGGCCACATACTTCATACGACTTCCGTTACCAAATGTACCGAGGTGATGCGCAACGCGTCCCATGGCTAAAAGCGCTGGACGCATGCGGTCATAAGAGGGTTTGTCGCCACTGGCGAAAAAAACCAAATCGCCTTTTGCGGCTTGTGCGCCGGTTCCACTGACCGGGCAATCCAAAAGCGTGACGCCTGCTGCGGTGAGTGCTTCATAGGCTTGTTCTTTGTCGCTCAGAGCCAATGTGCATGTGTCGGCCACCACAATAGGGCGGCCCACTTCGGTCAAACCATTGGGGCCAGACATCACTGCATGAAAGGCTTTGGGTGTGGGTAAAGAGGTGACGACTAAGTCACATTTGCGCCCTACATCGGCAGGTGAAGAGGCTGCTTGAAGTCCTTCTGCTTCGAGTGTTTTGATTTTTGCGGTGTCGACATCAAAACCGATGACCTTAAAACCTTTGCCCATTAAATTGCGTGCGTAAGCCGCACCCATAATGCCAAGCCCAATAACGCCGATAGTTGTATCCATACTGCTGTCTCCTTATTTAACTAACAAATAATGAAGAGATGCTAGCATTCGCCCCAATAAATAGGAGACCTAAATGAAATTCACCATGCGTATCGTTATCAGTTTTATTGCTCTGCTGTTGTCTGTTACTTCCATAGCCCAGACTTACCCGAATAAACCGGTGCGCATCATCGTGCCTTTTGCAACAGGTGGTCCTACGGATTCCATGGCGCGCATCTTGGCCCAAAAATTTACCGAAGGTATGGGTCAATCCTTTGTAGTGGAGAACCGTGCAGGTGCTGGTGGCAATATTGGTATGGGTATGGGCGCCAAAGCTGTACCCGATGGTTATACGCTGACCATGGTCAGCAGTAGTTTTGTTGTCAACCCGAGTCTTTATGCCAACGTGCCTTACGACGCTTATAAAGATTTCATACCCATTTCGTTGGCTGGCGCATCGCCTAATCTAATCGTGGTGCATCCTTCGGTACCTGCCAAAACGGTTCAAGAACTCATCGCCCTCATTCGTGCAAACCCTGGCAAGTACAGCTTTGCGCATCCTGGTGTAGGGACAACGCCCCACTTATCTGGTGAACTGCTACGTTTGTCCTACAACATTGATATGGTGAGCACGCCTTTTGGCGGAGCTGGTCCCGCCATTACTTCGGTTCTTGCAGGTCACACTCCTGTCGGTGTTACAGCTCTACCACCTGCCATGGCGCATGTGAAAAGCGGCGCCTTGCGTGCGCTTGCAGTGACCAGTGCCAAACGCAATCCTGAATTGCCTGATGTACCCACTTTGGCAGAAGCGGGTGTCAGTGGACAAGAGGCTGAGACCATGCAGGGTTTGTTGGTTCCCGCTGGAACACCGAAGGCCATCGTGGATCGCTTGCACCAAGAAATCGTCAAAATTGTGAATCAGCCCGACACCCGTGCAAAGCTCACTTCTATGGGCTTCGATATTGTTGGCAATACGCCTGATCAATTCACTTCCTATATCCAATCGGAAGTCAATCGTTGGGGCAAAGTGATCCGCGACGCCAAAATCAAGGTTGACTAATTTCGTAGCTGTCCTCACATTTCGCTATGCGTATCGTCGACATACGAGAGAGAGCCGTACCGCTCAATTCAACCCTCAGCAATTCGAGTTTTGATTTTTCAGAGATGACCACTTCGGTGGTTGCTGTGATCACCGACTGCGTGCGTGACGGCCAGCCTGTGGTGGGCTATGCCTTTAACTCCACAGGCCGCTACGCATGTGGTGCACAAATGCGGGATCGCTTTATTCCGCGCATCTTGCGCGCTGATCCTGCGAGCTTGTTAGACGCCACAGGTGAAAATCTAGACCCTTCAAAAATCGTGGCCTGCATGATGCAGCGAGAAAAAGCCGGTGGCCATAGCGAGCGCTCTATTGCCATCGGCACCATAGAGGTTGCCCTGTGGGATGCCGTAGCCAAAGTCGAACGCAAACCCTTGCACCGCGTTTTGGCAGAACGTTTCAATGGCGGAAAAATCGCCGATCGCGTGTTTTGTTATGTAGGCGGCGGTTGGTATTTCCCAGGTCAGACCATCAAAGACTTGCAAGACGAAATGCGTCGCCACCTTGATGCTGGTTACACCCTAGTGAAGATGAAGGTCGGTGGTTTGCCTTTGTCAGAAGATTTACGCCGCTTAGAAGCCGTGTTGCAAGTCGTAGGCTCTGGCGACCATTTGGCAGTGGACGCTAATTGCAAATTTGACCGTGAGAACGCCTTCGCTTACGCCAAGGCCTTAGCACCCTTCAAATTGCGTTGGTTCGAAGAACCCTGCGATCCCTTGGACTATGGACTGATGGCCGACATCGCCCAGATGTATGACAGCCCATTGGCCACTGGCGAAAACTTGTTCTCCACCCAAGACGTTGAAAACCTAGTGCGATTCGGTGGACTACGTGGTGACCGCGATGTCATTCAAGTCGATCCACCCCAAGCCTATGGCATTGCCCAATATGCGAGAACCTTGTCCACCTTAGATGCCATGGGTTGGCAAAGAAGCGGACTGTTCCCCCATGGCGGTAACCAAATGTCTTTGCATATTGCCGCAGGTTTTGGTCTTGGTGGGGCTGAGTCGTACCCAGGCGTTTTTGGTGACTTCGGTGGATTTGCTGACGATGCAAGTTTGACTGAAGGTAAGTTGAATTTGCCTGAGCGACCCGGCATTGGGTTTGAAGGCCAAGCAAAGCTTTACCGCATCATGCGTGAGTTAGTGGCTTAATGAGCGCTTGTCCATATGCGCCGGCTGATCTGGTCGAAGGGGTATTGACTATTCGATTACCGGCTGCCCAAGCGAGCATTTCGTCTGAGTTGACTGTGTCATACCCAGTGAATGCCATTGTCGACCTCATGGGCCAGCTGTCTTTTGCGCAAACTGATGAAGCAGTTAATGTCATCGTGCTGCGCGACGATAGCAAGCAATTTGGGGCATCCCTTGGTGTTGCAGCTGCTGTCGATTCGCAAGTTACCCGTCCAAAAGTCACCCATCAGTTGGTGCAAGGTTTGCGCGACTTACCCCAGCCCATTGTGGCCATGGTGCCTGGGCAGATTCATGATCAGGCGTTAGCTGTATTGCAAGCTTGCGATATCGTTTTAGCCACGGACCAAGACGACTGGGCTACGTTAAGTTTTCCCGCGTCAGAGTTAGAAGAGCAGACTTATAAATTAGCGCGTGAACTCGCATCCAAAGACCCGCTCATACTGCGCTTCACCAAAAAAACGGTGCAACAAGTGGCTTCTATCGCTTGGGACGACATATTGAGTTTCACGACTGCCCAGCAAGCGGAAATCAAGTCTCTGCAAGCGGGGCGTCCTTCTCCACGCGCTTTGGCGATTGAAAGTTTTCTGGCTGGCAAATCTAAGCCTGGTGCTGGCGTTTAAACAATGCTCAAGATAGAAGACACAGCTGACGGCATACGTTGCATCGGTCTAAACCGACCCGACAAACGCAACGCCATTGGCGTGGAGATGACGCTAGCACTAGAAGACGTGCTGCTTAAAACCAAAACCGATTCGACGGTGAAAGCTATCGTCTTCCATGGCCTAGGCGGTCATTTTTGTGCCGGCATGGACATGAAGGACTTTTTCGACAGCTCGACTCGCCCGCCCGATGTCTTGCAACGTGCACGTGCAGCCACCGAGCATTGGCGCATTGCGTTAATTCGTCAAATGCCGCAAAAAATCTTCACTGCAGTTGAAGGC
>RFTR01000125.1 GCA_009923345.1 Betaproteobacteria bacterium | reverse complement strand
ATATTGGCTGCATGACAAACAGAGCGCATCAACCGCTGATCGGATTTGGCCAAGTGCGCCACACCCGATTGCGGCCTACGCGCCATGCATTCGCATACGGCACATTTTTTCTGATGTTGCCTATGCGCTCGTTAGCAAAATTCGATAGCAAAGTGCTTGCTGTTAACCGGGTTGGCGCTATTAGCTTTCATGATCGAGACCATGGAGATGGACGCGATGCGTCTCAAGGCGGTGCATTGGCTTGGCTAGATGCGTTGCTTCATAGCGAAGGCATAACTGACGCCAAGGGGGAGGCGTGGCTACATTGCTACCCACGTATTTTTGGCTTTACTTTCAAACCTGTGAGTTTTTGGTATTGCCACGATGCATCGGACCATCTGCGCGCCATCGTGGTGGAAGTGAACAACACATTTGGTGAGCGCCATTGTTATTTATTAGACAAACCGCAATGGGGCATAGAACAAACTGCTGCCAAGGTGTTTCATGTATCGCCCTTTTGTAGCGTGGAAGGACAGTATCGGTTTCGGTTCATGCGAACCTCAGACCGCACTGTTGCTCGGATCGACCACGATGATGCCTTAGGCGCCTTGATACAAACCAGTGTGAGCGGTCATCTGGTTGCGCTGAACGCGCGCACCCAATGGCTGGCTTTGCTTCGCTATCCCCTAATGACAGTGATGGTGGTAGTACGCATCCATTGGCAAGCCTTCAAGTTGTGGCGCAAAAAAGTAATATTTATCTCTAAGCCCACGCCCCCGCAGGATTTTGTGACCCGTTGATATTTTTGAGGCTCCTTGATGACTATTTCAAATTCAACGTCTTTTGTTAAAGCTGATGCGCTGCATCAAACCATGCCAGCCTCTGTAAAACGCATTGTTGGTTTACTTGAACAGCTTCAACATGGCGTTTTGACTGTGCATTGGCCTGAGGGCCAAATCTCACAATTTGGCCAGGCACATGGCGACGAGCTACACGCTAATTTGCACCTGCATAACTGGGAACCTTTTACGCAGGCGATGAAGTCTGGCGATATTGGTTTTGCGGAGAGCTTTATTGCGGGTGATTGGACCTCCAACGATGTCACCAGTTTGTTGCGACTATTTATCGCCAACCGCAAACATATTGACGACCTGGTGTACGGCCACTGGCTAGGCCGCACGTATTACCGCATCAAGCATTTCCTCAAACGCAACACGCGCAGCAACAGCCAAAAAAATATCCAAGCGCACTACGACCTAGGTAACGACTTTTACAAACTGTGGCTAGATGACACCATGAACTATTCATCGGCGTGGTTTGATGGCGATTTTTCACGCACCACTTCACATGCCCAAAGCGCCAAGGTGCGTCGCGCATTACACATGGCTGGTGTTCAAGCGGGCAACCGTGTGATGGAGATTGGTTGCGGCTGGGGGGCGCTGGCAGAAATGGGTGCGGTTGATTTTGGCGCGCAGATGTATGGCGTCACGCTTAGCCACGAGCAGTTAAGCGCCAGAGCAATTGCGACTTCAGGACTATCGCGATATCAACGATGGCCCCTATGACGCCATCTGTTCTATTGAAATGATTGAAGCTGTGGGCCAGGCCTTTTGGCCCGAGTACTTTGCAACCATCGCGCGTTTACTCAAACAGGGTGGCAAAGCGTGCGTGCAGAGCATCGTGATTGATGACGCGCTCTTTGAACGCTATATCCACAGCACTGACTTCATCCAACAATATATTTTCCCGGGTGGCTGCCTGCCTTGCCCGAAAGAGTTTCAAGCGCAAGCGGAGCGTGCGGGACTGCGCATCGTCGACGATATGTCTTTCGGTCTCGACTATGCAGAAACGCTGCGTCGTTGGCGCGCTAAATTTTTAGAAGAAAAATCTAAAGTATTGCAACTTAACTTTGATGAACGCTACCCAATGGCAAGGCCGCAGCGTTTGGCTGATTGGTGCATCGAGTGGCATTGGCTTGGCTACGGCCAAAGCCCTGCATGCCGCAGGCGCACGCGTGACAGTATCTGCGCGTAAAACAGATTTACTCGATGCATTTGTCCAATCACATGCAGGTGCGCAAGCCATTGCCTTAGATGTTTGCGACACGCAAGCTGTCCACGCCGCCACGCAACAAGTTCTTCAATCGCACGGCATCGATGTAGTGGTGTATTGCTCGGGACATTACAAGGCCGTTCGCGCCAACCGCTACTCTTTAGAAGAAATGGTGCGCCATCAAGAGGTGAACTATCTTGGTGTTGCGCGTGTTCTAGACGCTGTCTTGCCGATTTTTCTGGATCAAAAACGCGGTCACATCAGCCTGATTGCTAGTGTTGCCGGTTACAGCGGCTTGCCTAATAGTTTGGCTTATGGGCCCACCAAAGCAGCGATGATCAATTTGGCAGAGTCTTTGTATTTCGATCTCTCGCCTTTGGGTGTTGGTGTGAGTGTCGTCAATCCTGGTTTTGTGGCTACGCCTTTGACTGCGCAAAATAAGTTTGCCATGCCTGCATTACTGCAGCCCGAGCAAGCGGCGGCCTTCATGCTCGAGGGCTGGGCGGACGGAGAGTTTGAGATCCATTACCCCAAACGCTTCTCACGCTGGTTGAAGTTCATGCGCCTCTTGCCTTACCGTTGGTACTTTGCCATGGTGCGATCCGCCACGAAAATGTGAGCGTTTTAATTGCTGCACATCCCAACAACCATTTCGCATAAGTCATGACGATCTCTAGTGAAATATCACCAGACACCCCAGAGCAAGCGGCTTTGCGTGTTGTGCAGTTTTATGAAACCCTTGCGCCCCATGGCGTGGCAAAGATAAAAGATTTTTATTGTGCGGATGCACTATTCAAAGACCCCTTCAACGCGGTAGAAGGCGTTGACGCCATTGCTGCGATTTTTTCGCACATGTTTGATGCTCTGATTCAGCCCCGCTTCGTCATCACACAACAAGTTCAGCAAGGTGAGCATTGTTTTGTGACGTGGGACTTTTTATTTGCGATGCGTAAATTCGAACCCAACACAACGCAAACAATTCGTGGTGCAAGCCATTTGGTCTTTCGCCTAGAAGATGGCGTGTGGCGCGTAGCCATCCACCGCGACTATTGGGACGCGGCTGAAGAACTTTATGAAAAACTACCTATGGTTGGCGCGCTCATGCGCTGGCTAAAGAAGCGCGCCAACAGTTAATCCGGTATTTAAGCCGCTGTTGGGCTTGTGTCTTTAAACGATGGGCGTTGCGCCATGCGCTCATACATTTGCGCCAAGTTGCTGTGCGCGCCTCGCCAATCAATTTGTGGGAAACGGAAATCTAAATAGCCAAGAGCCGTCGCGCATGCGATATCAGCCAAGCTCATATGGCTGGCCACACAAAATTGGCGATCTGCCAATGCGCGGTCCATCGCCACAAGGCTGTTATCCACCTTTTCCAGTTGACGGTCTATCCATGCCTGCGAACGTTCACCTTCTTTGCGCCCCGGCCAATTGGCTTCGAGTCGCGCCAAAATCGCAGCGTCTAAAACGCCGTCTGCCAGAGCTTCCCACGTTTTAACCTCTGCACGTTCACGTCCGTTGACTGGAATCAGTTTGCCAACGGGTGACAAAGTGTCTACATATTCAACGATGACGCGCGAGTCAAACAATGCTTCGCCACCTTCCATCACCAAGCAGGGAACTTTTCCTAGCGGGTTGTATTGGGCCATGACCGTATCGGCTGCCCATACATCTTCAGTGACAAACTGGTATTCCAGTTTTTTCTCGGCCATAACAATGCGCACTTTGCGGACATAGGGACTCGTGATTGCGCCAATAAGCTTCATAAACAATTTCAAAATGGTGATCGCAGTATTTTAAAGAGTTCAGCCATACCTTGCCGATAGAGTGCTACGCCTAAAATCTGCTGATGACGCTTACATCCAACATGACCCAAGTGACGGCTTTGTCACCTTTAGATGGCCGCTATGCAGCCAAGCTCGCCACTTTGCGCCCTTTGATGAGCGAGCAGGGTTATATGCACCGTCGCGTGCAAGTCGAGCTGGCATGGTTTACTGCACTCAGCGATGCTGGGTTTACTGAATTCGCGCCGTTAAGTGCTGATGCCCGTAAGTATCTGGTAGCGCTGGTTACACATTTTTCGACTGAAGATGCACTTGCCATCAAAGCGATTGAGAAAAAAACCAACCATGATGTCAAAGCGGTCGAGTATTGGATCAAAGATAAATTCAAAGCATGCACAAATGCCACTGTTAAAAAAGAACTAGAGCGCAGCGCTGAATTTGTGCACTTTGCCTGCACCAGCGAAGACATCAACAACACCAGCCATGCTTTGCAATTGCAAGCTAGCCGCGAGCAAGTGGTGCTGCCCATGCTCGACACCATCATCACCAAACTGCGCGACATGGCACATGCTTATGCCGATATACCGATGCTCAGTCGGACCCACGGCCAAACAGCCAGCCCCACCACCGTAGGCAAAGAGATTGCCAACGTCGTGATGCGTTTGCGCGCTGGGCGCGAGCGAATTGCCAAGGTGTCCATTCTTGCCAAGATGAACGGCGCCGTAGGCAACTACAACGCCCATTTGAGTGCCTGGCCTGAATTCGATTGGGAAGCATTTAGCCAACGCGTCGTAGAGACACCCGCGCCTGTTGGGCTAGGTCTTGGTTTTCAGGCATACAGCATTCAGATCGAACCGCATGACTACATGGCTGAGTTGTTTGATGCGATTGCGCGCACCAACACCATACTCATAGATTGGTCGCGCGATGTATGGGGCTATGTGTCCTTGGGTTATTTCAAACAAAGTTTGAAAGCGGGCGAGATTGGCTCGAGCACCATGCCGCACAAAGTCAACCCCATTGATTTTGACACTTGAGTGAAAAGCTTCCCATCAGCCGCTGGCAACGCGACCTTACCGATTCAACCGTACTACGCAATATGGGCGTGGCCCTTGGATACAGCGTGTTGGCATACCAGTCTTTGGCCGTAGGCTTGAACAAACTAGAAATCAACCACGACGCGCTTGCGGCAGATTTAGATGCTGCTTGGGAAGTTCTGGCTGAACCGATTCAAACGGTGATGCGTCGCTATGGCGTAGAGCAAGCGTACGAGCAATTGAAAGAAGCAACCCGCGGCAAAAGCGTCACGCCCGAAGCCTTGCATAACTTGGTACGCTCTTTACCTATTCCCCCAGCAGAAATTGAACGTCTTCTGGCAATGACTCCCGCTAGCTATATTGGCAAAGCAGCTGAACTGGCGCGACGCGTGTAACGCGCCAGACTATGGCGATCAAATCCACCATCTTCAAGGCGAATGTACAAATCGCCGATATCGACCACGGCTATTACGCCGACCACGCACTCACCTTAGCGCGTCACCCCAGCGAAACCGACGAACGCATGATGGTGCGCTTAGTGGCGATGTCGCTGCAAGCGCACGCGTTACAAGACACCTGCAACGGTGATGGCGTCTTAGCATTTGGTGCAGGGCTGTCAGACCCCGACGAACCCGATGTGATGCTGACCGATTTCACCGGTCGCAAACGCTTGTGGATTGAAGTGGGTCAACCTGAAGACAAGCCCCTGCTCAAAGCTTGCAGCAAAGCTGACCAAGTGATGCTCTATGTGTTCTCACATTCAGGCGATGTGTGGTGGAAGAGCATGCAGACCAAACTCACGCGCCCCAATAACTTACAGGTCTGGCGCATTCCACACACCGCGTCACAAGAGTTAGCCAAACTCGCTGAGCGCAGCATGCAATTGCAAGCCACGGTTCAAGAACAAGTACTCATGATGGGCAACGGCTCCAGCACTGTGGATATTGAATGTGTTCGCTGGCTCTAAGCTTGTTTTTCTAGTTTTTTCTCAGTCGCGCGCT
>RFTR01000124.1 GCA_009923345.1 Betaproteobacteria bacterium | reverse complement strand
CTGCGAAGGTCAAGGCTTACGCACTATAGAAATGAGCTTTTTGCCAGACGTCAAAGTGCCGTGCGAAACCTGCCACGGTGCACGCTTCAATCCAGAAACCTTGGCAGTCAGTTGGCGTGGCAAAAGCATTGGTGAAGTGCTACAAATGGAAGTAGATGAAGCCGTAGATTTCTTCGCCACCATGCCCAACATCAGCCATCCTTTGCAATTACTCAAAGATGTGGGGTTGGGTTACCTCACCCTAGGACAACCGTCCCCCACATTGAGCGGCGGTGAAGCACAACGCATCAAGTTGGTCACCGAGCTAAGCAAAGTCCGGGATGACGTGACACGACGCGGAAATAAAGCGCCCCACACCTTATACGTATTAGACGAACCCACCGTTGGCCTGCACATGGCCGATGTAGACAAACTCATCCGAGTCTTACATCGTTTGGTAGATGGCGGACACAGCGTTGTAGTCATCGAGCACGACCTAGACGTCATCGCAGAAGCAGATTGGGTGATCGACCTAGGCCCTGAAGGCGGAGATGGTGGCGGTTTGATCGTGGCAGCCGACACGCCAGAAGCCGTAGTGAAGTTAGGCACACACACAGGTTGCGCGCTAGCCCCCGTCCTAGCAAGAACTTAATTAACAAAAAACCATAACGACCGCAACAAGCGAAGAGAGATGAGATGTACCAACAGCTCAATAAACGAGCGAAGCGAGGAGCTGTTGATACATCCCATCTCGCTTTGCGCTCTCCCAGAATCTGAAAATAAATCGCATTAGTAGTGTTGGGAGAAGTGGCAAATTGGTGTGCGCAAACAAAGCCAAGCAGCCCAACACGCATGTGGCTCCTCGCTTCGCTCGTTTATTGAGCCACACGCGCATTAGGCTGCGATAATCTTGGGATGACTTCATTTGTACACGAGGTTGGTCGACGAAGAACGTTTGCGATCATTTCTCACCCTGATGCGGGTAAAACAACACTTACTGAAAAATTGCTTTTGTTTTCAGGGGCTATTCAAATTGCTGGATCCGTTAAAGCGCGTAAAGCCACGCGTCATGCTACTAGTGACTGGATGGAAATCGAGAAGCAACGCGGTATTTCAGTTGCGTCATCGGTTATGCAAATGCTTTACCGTGACCATGTGATCAATTTACTGGACACACCTGGCCACAAAGACTTCTCTGAAGACACTTACCGCGTGTTGACTGCTGTCGATTCAGCGTTGATGGTGATTGATGCGGCAAACGGTGTGGAAGCCCAAACACGCCGATTGATTGAAGTCTGCCGCCAACGCGATACACCCATCATCACTTTTGTGAACAAAATGGACCGCGAAGTCCGTGACCCACTCGATATCTTGGACGAGGTCGAGCGTGAGTTGGGCATGCCTTGCGTTCCAATGACTTGGCCAGTCGGCCAAGGCAAAACCTTTGGTGGCATTGTGAATTTGCGTACCAACGCGATGACAGTGTTTGAGTCAGGCAGCGAACGTTTGCCACAAGACTTTGAAGCGATTCCATTGAGCGAGCAAGCCAAACTCTCTGAGCGGTTTGCGATGGAATGGCAGACGGCTATGGATAGCATGGAGTTGGCTACTGGCGCTTCACCTGCTTTTGACAAAGAAGCTTTTTTAGCCGGCAAACAAACGCCTGTGTTTTTTGGCTCTGGCGTGAATAACTTCGGTGTGATGGAAGTGCTAGATGCGCTAGTAGATTTAGCCCCATCGCCAAGACCGCGCATCAGCCACTTGACGGTCAATAAACAAGTGCAAGAGAAAACCATACATCCCGAAGATGCTGGTTTTTCTGGCGTGGTGTTCAAGGTGCAAGCTAATATGGATGCGAACCATCGCGACCGCATTGCGTTTGTGCGCGTAGCGTCTGGCCAATACAAGCCAGGCATGAAGTTAAAAGTGCAACGCACTGCGAAAGAGTTACGTCCCACTTCGGTTGTGACGTTTTTGAGCCAGCGCCGCGAAGCGGTGGACGAGGCTTATGCGGGTGACATCACAACTGGGCGACACCATCACCGATGGACCTGCTTTGCAATTTACCGGTTTACCTTTCTTTGCGCCAGAGTTGTTCATGACAGTGATTTTGAAGAACCCGTTGCGTACCAAACAACTGCAACAAGGCTTGGACCAACTTGGTGAAGAGGGTGCGATTCAAGTGTTCAAGCCTGAGGCGGGTGGTGCCATGCTCTTAGGTGCTGTGGGTCAATTGCAGTTTGAAGTGGTGCAACACCGTTTAAAAGCGGAATACGACTGCGATGTACGTTTGGAAAACTGTCAATACACCAGTGCGCGTTGGATCACGGCAGACACACCCGCAGAATTACGCGAGTTCACTTATGCCTATCCGCAACGCATGGCGACAGATGCGGCGAATGCCTTGGCCTATTTGTGCACGTCACCATATGACGTGCGCTTGGCGCAAGAGCGCTTTCCGAAAATTCATTTCCATCCTCTGCGTGAACATGCGGGTTTGGCTTTGTCTGCGGCAGGGTAAATTTTTTACGCGCGCTATTGCATGTCTATCCCATGCGCATGGCAAAGGCCTTTGCGCAAGTGCCCACTTAGACCACTTTGAAATTTGCTAAAATTTCCAGCAACCGAGGAGCGCTGCAGCTCAATCCGCGTGGATTGAGTGAGGCTCGGAAAACTTTTCCAACTGCGCTCACCCACTGACAACGTGAGGTGAGCACCTCGGCCAACCCCTAGTGCTTGTATCTGTGCGTCAGTGGCCCTCAAACTATTTTTGGAGCCTCTCATGAACGCACCTCTCAAACCTACGCAAACAACGGACTTCCACGTTGCCGATATGTCCTTGGCCGATTGGGGCCGTAAAGAAATCAAAATTGCCGAAACCGAAATGCCCGGTTTGATGGCGATTCGCCAAGAATTTGCCAAAGCACAACCTCTTAAGGGTGCGCGCATCACAGGTTCTTTGCACATGACCATTCAAACGGCTGTGTTGGTGGAAACGCTGCAAGCTTTGGGCGCCTCTGTACGTTGGGCTTCTTGCAATATTTTTTCCACGCAAGACCACGCTGCTGCTGCTTTAGTAGCGAACGGCACACCCGTATTCGCCTACAAAGGCGAAACCTTGGATGACTACTGGGATTACACCCACCGTATTTTTGAATTCGGCGCACAAGGTTCTGAAGGCGAAGGCCCCAACATGATCTTGGACGACGGTGGTGATGCCACTCTGCTGATGCACTTGGGCAAGCGCGCTGAGAAAGATGCTTCTTTGTTGGCTAACCCTGGTAGCGAAGAAGAGATCTGTTTGTTCAACGCCATCAAAGCCAAATTGGCTGTCGACCCTACTTGGTACAGCCGCAAGGGTGCACAAATCATTGGCGTGACCGAAGAAACCACCACAGGCGTTCTGCGCTTGAACGAAATGGCCGCCAAAGGTTCATTGATGTTCCGCGCTATCAACGTGAACGACTCTGTGACCAAGAGCAAGTTTGACAACCTCTACGGTTGCCGCGAATCTTTGGTCGATTCGATCAAGCGCGCAACGGACGTGATGATCGCTGGCAAGGTTGCCTTAGTAGCTGGATACGGCGACGTAGGCAAGGGCTCTGCACAAGCTTTGCGCGCATTGAGCGCCCAAGTGTGGGTGACCGAGATCGACCCGATCAATGCGTTGCAAGCCGCGATGGAAGGTTACAAAGTTGTGACCATGGAATACGCTGCTGACAAAGCCGACATTTTTGTCTCAGCTACAGGTAACAAAAACGTGATTCGCTACGAGCACATGGCCGCCATGAAAGACGAAGCCATTGTTTGCAACATTGGCCACTTTGACAACGAGATTGATGTCGTGTCTTTGGAAAAACTGCATTGGGATGAGATCAAGCCACAAGTCGATCACATCACTTTCCCTGACGGCAAAAAAATCACACTCTTGGCCAAAGGTCGTTTGGTGAATTTGGGTTGCGCAACGGGTCACCCCAGCTTTGTGATGTCTTCTAGCTTTGCTAACCAAACGATTGCACAAATCGAACTCTTCACACGCCCTGACCACTACGAAAGCGGCAAGGTCTATGTCTTGCCTAAGCACCTTGACGAAAAAGTGGCTCGTTTGCATTTGAAGAAAGTCGGCGCGATGCTGACCGAACTCACCGACGAGCAAGCTGCTTATATCGGCGTGAGCAAGACCGGTCCTTACAAAGCCGACACTTACCGCTACTAAGATGCCGCGCGCCGACCAGTTGCTCGTCGAGCGAGGACTGGCCAGCTCGCGCTCGCTCGCGCAACGTTTGATTACGACGGGCGTGCGATGGCAGGCGCATAACGGTCTTTGGCAAAACGTTTCCAAAAATGGGGACGTGTTGCCAAATGATTGCAAGCTCGAGTTGGTAGACGACGCAGAGTCACGGTATGTGTCTCGCGGTGGTTTAAAACTAGAGGGCGCTTTGCAAGCCACCGGTTTGCAAGTCACGGGTTTGCGGTGTCTGGATGTGGGGCAATCCACAGGTGGTTTTACCGATGTGTTGCTTCAAAGCGGTGCGGCACATGTCACGGGCGTCGATGTGGGCCAAGGCCAATTGCATCCGAGATTGCAACAAGACCCGCGTGTGCGTTGCATTGAAAAATGCAATGCACGCACCTTGGACGTGGCCTTGTTCAAAGATGAACCCTTGTTCGATGTAGTGGTAGCGGATGTGAGTTTTATCTCTATCACGCTGCTCATTGTGGCAATGGTCAAGGTCTTGAACTCAACAGGTCAGTTGCTATTGCTTGTTAAACCCCAGTTCGAACTACAACCCGAAGACATTGGCAAAGGTGGTTTGGTCAAAGAGCCAGCCAAATACCAAGAAGTAGAAAAGCGTTTGCGTGCCTGTTGTGCACAAAATGGCGTGGAAGTATTGCAATGGTTGCCTAGTCCCATTTCTGGGGGTGACGGCAACCGAGAATTTTTTATGTATGGCAGGAGGGCCCTGTGAGCACAGCCAAACACACACCGATCAGTTTTGAATTTTTCCCACCCAAGACACCAGAGGGTGCTGCCAAGTTGGTCCATGTTCGCCATGAACTTTATGCTTTGAAGCCAGAGTTTTTTAGCGTGACCTATGGTGCGGGTGGCTCGACCCAAGACGGCACCTTGCAACAAGTGCAAGCGATTCTGACGGAAGGCTTTGATGCTGCGCCCCATTTCTCATGCATCGGTGCTACGCGCGACAGCGTGCGCGAACAACTGGCCGCATTCAAAGCCGCAGGCATTCGACGTATGGTGGCTTTGCGTGGCGATTTACCTAGTGGCCACGGCACATTTGGTGAGTTTCGTTATGCGAGTGAATTGGTGGCGTTCATACGCGAAGAAACGGGCGACTATTTCCATCTCGAAGTGGGTTGCTATCCAGAAGTGCATCCACAAGCCAAATCGCCTGAGGCGGACTTAGAAGCCTATGTCACCAAAGTGCGTGCCGGTGCTAACTCGGCGATCACCCAATATTTTTACAACAGCGATGCGTATTTTCGATTTGTCGACGATGCCTACAAATTAGGTGCAGATATCCCCGTGGTGCCCGGCATCATGCCCATCATCAGTTCGACACAGTTGATGCGTTTCTCAGATGCATGTGGAGCAGAAATTCCGCGTTGGATTCGTTTGCGCTTGCAAGCCTTTGGTGATGACACTGCATCGATCAAAGCATTTGGTATAGATGTGGTGGCAGATTTATGTGAGCAACTTCTCAATGGTGGTGCGCCCAGTTTGCACTTCTACACCATGAACCAAGCGCAGGCGGTCAAGCAGTTAGTGGAACGTATCAACGTTCATCAAAGCTGATCACGACCTTTGGAGTTTTTGCCCGTGCTTGGCACGACAGAACAAATCCTTGGGCAATTTCTTCATCGCTGAGTGTGAAATTTTTGGCCATTTCTACTTGGCCTTCCATCACTTTAGCGCGGCAGGTGCAGCACACG